>DATKWZ010000033.1 GCA_035529315.1 Anaerolineae bacterium | reverse complement strand
GTCTTTTTTAACCAGCACTCAACGACTTGTGCCGAGAACAGGCACAAAGGATATATAACTTACTGAACTCATACGTGGTTTCAAGCATTGTCTTAATGTTGGTTATTGGTGCCGTTGTCGAAAGCTTAAGAAATAATATTTCGCTTTAAAAATTTATTTTGGCCCTTACCGTTTTATCCGCCTTAGGAGGGTTAAAGACTTTAATAAATAAAAAGGGCGCAAAACTTAAGTTGGTTATATTTTAGCATTATACAACAAAATCTAAAATATCCCCTTTTTTATCTGTTTTTAAAACAAAAAAACTACAGCAATATTAATTTGTTGTCAATATAAATCCCTGCGAACAATGATCAGTCAATGTTCTATCTTTCTCACATACGACTATCAGGCATTCAACTCCATCTATAGTATTGACAAGCTGGAGCCCTTTTTCAACACCCATAACCATAAGCGCGGTTGCAAGACCATCTGCAAATGCGCATCTGTCCGCAAGAACTGAAGCGCCTGCAACACTCCTGGAAACAGGATAGCCTGTTTTTGGATTAAATACATGTGAATAGCTTTTGCCGTCTATTTCAAAAAAATTTCTGTAATCACCGCTCGTTGCAAGAGCTCTGTTATGTAAGGCCACAATCTTATGCGCCTGATCAAAAGGGGCATCTTTATCAGGCCTGTTGATTCCGACCCTCCAAAGCTTGCCATCTTCCCTGAAGCCCGAAGCATATACCTCGCCACCGATCTCCACGATAAAGTCTTGTATCCCGCTTGTTTTAATTAGTTCCGCAATTTGATCAACAGCGTACCCTTTTGCTATGGATGCAAGATCAACAGATATCGGAACCTTTTTTTTAACAAGATATCTGTTTTCAAGAATCTCAATATGCTCGAAACAAATCTCGGGTAAAAGCCTGTCTACTTCTTTGTTTTCAGGAATATTTCTTTTTTTTTCCTTGCTGCCAAAGCCCCACAAATCAACAATCGGCATTATAGTGCCGTCCCATGCTCCGTTTGACAGTTTATAGAGATTTTTAGCAATAATCATGACGCGCAGAAAATCATCCGAAGCATAAAATCTTTCACCCACGAGACTTAATCTATTAAACCTGCTGATTTCGCTGTCCTTTATAAATGTGGACATGCTCTGGTTTATCTCTTTAAGCCTGATGTCAATTCTTTCTTTAAGCCCTTCAGCTTTTGCAGAATGTCCAAGTACAACCTTTACATGATAGGTTGTGCCCATTGTTTTTCCTGAAATAAGCGTTTCTTGCGCCACCCCGTAGCCGGCAGGCCACAAAAACCAGATAACCAGGAGAATTAATTGTACGGATGTTTTCATAATAGTAGAAAATTTTTTTTAACAGATTCGAGGCAACTGTTCACCCGTTAACATATCAACAATTCTGCTGCCGCCAATGCGGGTTTGCATAAATACTTTGCCCGGCGAATCGGAAATCACCTCGCCGATAATACATGAATCCCTGCCGAATTCATCCTCCTTCATAGCTGACAGTACTATTTCCGCATCATCAGGGCCCACAAAAGCAAGAAGCTTCCCTTCATTGGCTATATAAAGAGGATCAAAACCCAGAAGCTCACAAATTCCCGCTGTCTCATCCTTAACCGGTATCTTATCCTCGTATATCCTTATACCCGCCTTTGAACTCAAGGCAATTTCATTGAGGGAGGTTCCGACGCCTCCGCGGGTAGGATCACGCAGCACATGAACATTATTGCTTGCGGACAGCATCAATCCAACCATATTATTTAATGGAGCGGTATCGCTTATAAGCGAGGAGGCAAATTTCATCCCCTCTCTCTGGGTTAAAACCGTAATGCCGTGTTCGGCAATAGTCCCACTCAAAATAATCTTATCCCCTGGACATGCCCTGTTACTGGCGATGTTAACATGTTTATTTATCGTTCCAATCCCTGAAGTATTTATAAAAATTTTGTCCGCGGCTCCTTTTGGGACCACCTTGGTATCTCCGGTTACAACCTTTACGTTGGCTTTTGCCGCGGCAGAGGCCATTTTTTTAAGTATTATCTTAAGATCCGCGATGGAAAAGCCCTCTTCAATTACCAGCCCGACACTAAGATAAACAGGGGTTGCGCCACACATGGCAATGTCGTTTACCGTTCCGTTTATTGCCAGATCTCCGATATTGCCACCAGGAAAAAAAATTGGATCAACAACGTATGTGTCCGTGGAAAATGCAAGCCGTTTTCCTCCAAGATCAAATATCGCGCCGTCATCAAGCCTGGAAAGTATTGGATTGTCAAATATGGGAAGCATAATTTCTGCGGTCAGGCTATGCGATATTTTCCCTCCGCTTCCATGATCTAAAAGAATTTTATCATTTTTCATTGATTTTATCCTTTTCTTATTATTTGGTGCTAATTTAAAAAATTATGGCAGAAAAAAAGATGAACGTAAAGAATATATTCAATGACAATAAAACCTCTTGAAATAGATAATATGATATGATAGTTTTTAAATATGGTGGGTGTAGCTCAGTTGGCAGAGCACCAGGTTGTGGCCCTGGGGGTCGAGGGTTCAAGCCCCTTCACTCACCCCATTTCGCGCCCGTAGCTCAGCTGGATAGAGCGCCGGACTTCGAATCCGTAGGTCGCAGGTTCGAATCCTGCCGGGCGTACCAATGATTTCAATACCACTCCTTTTTTATCTTGATCCTGTTTGACTGAATTAAAGCCTTCCTCTTCATCCGGATGAACCTGTAAGTATTCACGATAGGATTCCACATCGTTTAGCCGCAACTCACTTATACGCCGGTCGATACGTTTACAGACCTGCTCTCGCACCTTGCGGAAACCCGGCCATCTCATGAGCAGGCGTGGCAAAGCCCACTGCAGGAACTGAATGCATTTAATATCCTTCATAAGTCTTTTATACAGGTCCAGGACAATTATGTTAAATGGTTTCTCATTTTTTTTGATTGAGTTAAAATTGATGAACTCGTAAAAAGTTTCGAATGGAATGACGGTAATGCGTACCATGTTGAAATTACTGGCGATCACTGAGGTGCCCATATGAGTACAAAAAAAAATCTTGATCCAATAAAACCGGGTGAAATCCTTCGTGAGGATTTTTTAGAGCCCTTAGGCATTAGCATTAACCAGCTTTCCAGGGATCTTTCAGTTCCCCCCAACAGGATAAGTGAAATTGTGAATGGGAAAAGGTCCATTACTGCTGACACAGCCTTGAGGCTACAGCGTTATTTTGGGGTTGAAGCTCAGTTTTGGCTAAATCTGCAAACTGAATATGATCTGCGAATTATGAAGCGTAAAATTTGGGCGGATATTGAACGACGAGTTATCCCTATTAAAGATACCGGCAATAGTTTACAGCATAGCGCCGGAGCATAATCGAACAGCTAAGGGTTTTCTCCCTCAGCCCCCACAACACCACGGCTTGGCGGGAATAGTGAATATTCACACAGAGTTCCTTAATGGATATTAACCCCTGTTTCTTAAACCACTGATTTGTACCGGCTGCAAACTTTGACAGGAAAATCAAACGGATTCATGGCAAGCACAAGCAAGAGAGTAACGATGAGTAAAACTAATCGAAAGCGGCTCCATAGCTTTATTGATTATTGTTCGCCCGAGGAGTATGAATGTATTGAAATGAAGAAAGCGGCTTAATTAACAGTCAATATTTTTAGGCCCCGTCCAAGGATAGATTTCGTTATTTTTAATTTATTTAAAGAGGACTTTTTCCTCCTAATCACCTGACAATGATAAGTTTTTTCTTTTAATTTCTATAGAATGTAGTACAAGGTATTTTATGATAATCGTTTCTGTGCCATTAAAAGACATCATCCTGGACCCATTAAAAAACATTGACCTTTCCACACTACCTGAGGAAGAAGCAATTTCCCTTCTTAAAAGTTCATATGGTTTTCTTGCCTCCTCGATAGATATCAATATACAGGACGGAATTGCGATTATTAAGCTGAAAGAACCTAAGAAGGAAGATGTTAATAAAGCCTTAAAAACCTATAAAAAAGGGGTTAATGAGGCTCAGCAGGGAGAATATCAGAAGGCTATTAAATGTTTCTTAAAGGTGCTTGGCGTAATCCCTAATCATGTAGATGCAAGAAGAAACCTTGCAATGGCCTATCTTGAATCAGGGAATTCAGATAAGGCGCAAAAATACCTGAAGGAATGTATTCAACTGGACACAAATAATGTCTGGTCATATCTCCTGCTTGGAAACATTTATGCAAAATACAATCATAATCTTGATGTCGCCGAATTCTATTTTCAGAAGGGGCTCTCTATACGACCGGATGATAATATCCTCCTTAACAATTATGCAGCCTTGAAAATGGAGAAAAAACAATTTAAAGAAGCTCGGGATCTGTTTGAAAAAGCCCTTGTAAATGACCCATCCTATCCCAATACATATTATGGACTCTCCCTTTTATATCAGTCTACAGATAATGACGAGCAAGCAATAGAACTGCTTAATAGATTATTTGATCAACCAGAATCTGATGATATTCGGAGTAAGCAGGTTTATCAACAGGCATGGAATTTGTTTTTAGAGATCAATAAAAATATCGCGGAAAAATCCTGCGACAAACTTATAGCCTACATTTTGGACTATAAAAAAGAGGCTGAAGAAAGAACCGGCTTTCCCATACAGATTCTTGAAGACAATTCACTTGAATATGTTTCTGCGATAGCTCAGATGGCCTGGAAGCACAAACGGAATGAACATCTTATCAAATATCGTAAAAAATCGCCCGCTGTTACTCCGCATCTTATTGCCCACGAAATCGAGCACATTTTGCTTGAAGATGCAGATAGAAAAAAAGGTCGCAACCGTTATTTTATTACAACTGCCAAGACAAGAGAACATGCCATACGTTCAATCAGCGATCATATTCATAAACTGCAAAAACAAGGCTACGCAGAGGATAAAATAACACAGGTAACGCTTCAAATTACAAGCGGACTATGCAATCAGCTTTTCAACTGCCCACTTGACATGATGGTTGAATACAGCATTTTTCAAAAATATGATAAACTGCGTCCAAGCCAGATCGTTTCACTAGACCAGTTGCACAAGGAAGCACTCTACGTTTTTACAAGCAGTAAAATAAGAAAGCTTACCCCCCCCCTTCATATACCATGCCAATATAACGCTTAATTGCGCTTCAGCTCTTTTTCTTGATTATCTTTTAAATAACAAATCAAACTATGCCGCGCCCTATAAAAAATCGAAAGTTTTCCAGGCTGGCATGAAATTGTTCAACATCTGGAAAGAAAAGATCGATTCTTTTATCCCAGGCGATGAATATGAGATGGTTGATGAATATGCACGGCTTTTGAAACTGCAAGGCTGGTATGACTGGCAACTGGACATAACAGAACCGTCTCCGGAAGAAAGCTCTCCCAATGGCACAACCAACCCTGAACTCCTGAAAGAAAAAGAACCAGCGGCTTTTTACTATTGCCTCGATGCTCTTCAAAGATTTGACAATAAATCACGAGAAGAAATTTTTAGTATTGTTTCAGAAATCGGCATGCTCGGAACAAAAGGCATAGATTATAGCGACCCTGACAGAACACATCTCTTAAAAAGTATCCCAGAGAAAAAATTTACAGGGCTTCATCTTTTGTGCCTGATGTACACAGGCTTCAAGATTATTGAACCTGATCTCGATACAGGACTCGATTTTGCAGATGCATACAAAATGGCGCTTGATGTCCATAAATCAAATGTTCATTAATTGGGAGTTTAAATGCAAAAGCTCATTAAAAAGCTCAGAGAGTTCGCTAAAGAACGAGACTGGGATCAATTCCATTCCCCCAAAAACCTGTCTATGGCGCTCAGCGTCGAAGTGGCGGAGGTTGTTGAACATTTTCAGTGGCTTACTGAAGAGCAAAGCAAGAACCTTCCGAATGATAAACTGGAAGAAGTCGAAACCGAATTGGCCGATATTCTCATATATCTAATCCGGCTGGCGGATAAGCTGGGAATAGATTTACTTGCAGCCGCTCAGAGTAAGATTGAAGTCAACGAGCGAAAATATCCCGTGGGTAAAGCAAAGGGAAATGCTAAAAAATACACGGAACTTGACAAATGATCGTATATTCTTCGACCAAATCAGAGTTCAGGCAGGATGTCCGTGATAACCGGATTGAACAATTAATACTCGAAGCCTATCAGCGCAACCTTGGGCACTCCACCAGCAAGTCAGAAATAAACTCATGGAAAAACTCCATGATGTATATGAGCAATATACTGGAAGATGATGGTATTCCTGATAATACAGGCGTGGCCATTGAATATAGAATTCCACAAACCTCGAAGCGTATCGATATTATTCTTACCGGCACGAATGACCAAAATAGAAGTACAGCAGTCATTGTAGAGCTCAAACAATGGTCGGATGCAAAGCTCACAGATAAAGATGCCATCGTAAAAACAATTATAAATGGGGCGGAGCGAGAAGTTAATCATCCGTCATACCAAGCCTGGACATACGCAGCCTTACTTGAAGATTTTAATGAAGCGGTGCAGGAGCAGCACATAACGCTAAATCCATGTGCATATTTACATAATATGGAATCAGAGGATGTCATTAAAAATCCTCGATATCAAAGCTATCTTCAAAAAGCACCATCATTTATTAGAAAAGATGCTGAAAGGCTCACCGATTTTATCAAACAATTCATACGTTATGGCGATGCCGGCCAAGTCATGTTTGAGATTGATAATGGCAAGATCAGGCCATCCAAGAATCTGGCCGATAAACTTCTGTCGATGCTTCAAGGCAATGAAGAATTCTTTATGATTGACGACCAAAAGCTTGTCTATGAAACAGCATTAAATTTAGCGCAAATATCAACTGTTAAAGATAAGCATGTCTTGATCGTAGAAGGTGGCCCAGGTACAGGCAAGTCTGTAGTGGCCATTAACCTGCTTGTACAGCTAACAAATAAACGACTCGTTACACAATATGTGACAAAAAACGCTGCACCACGTGCTGTCTATGAAAGTGTCCTGACGGGTTCGTTCACCAAGAGTCATATTTCTAATTTGTTCAGTGGATCAGGCGCCTATACAAAATGTGAGCCGAATATCTTCGATTCATTAATTGTTGATGAAGCCCACCGTCTTAATGAAAAATCAGGCATGTTCCAAAACCTGGGTGAAAATCAAATAAAGGAAATCATTCAGGCAGCTAAATCCAGCATCTTTTTTATCGATGAAGATCAGCGTGTTACATGGAAGGATATTGGCAAAATAAAGACAATAGAAAAATGGGCCAATAAACTCGGTGCAACTGTTCATAGTATGGAGCTGCAATCACAGTTTAGATGTAATGGCTCAGATGGTTATCTGGCTTGGCTCGATAATGTTTTACAAATAAAAGAAACCGCAAATGACACCCTAGAAGGTGTTGATTACGACTTTCGGGTTTTCGGTTCACCCAATAAACTAAGAGATGCCATCCTAAATAAGAATAATCTTAATAATAAAGCAAGGTTAGTAGCAGGTTATTGCTGGAATTGGGTAAGCAAAAAACCAGAAAATAAAGCGCAAAACGACATAGTCATTAATGAACATAACTTCGCGATGCAATGGAATCTCACGGCAGATGGTAATTTATGGATTCTCAAACCAGAGTCAGTAAATGAAGTCGGCTGTATCCATACATGCCAAGGATTAGAGGTAGATTACATAGGTGTGATTCTTGGCCCAGATATAGTCATCAGAAATGGTGAAGTGGTAGTTCAGCCAGATCAACGAGCAAAAACAGATCAATCTCTAAAAGGCTATAAAAGGGCATTAAGAGAGAACCCGGAAGCTGCCATTGTTAAAGCTGGAGCTATTGTTAAGAATACCTACAGAACACTGATGTCCCGAGGCCAAAAGGGTTGTTATATCTACAGCACAGATTCAGAAACAAATGCATATTTTTCAGAACTAGCAAAATCAGTTGCTTATAAACAGAAGCGGGTGGAACGTGCAAAAGCTGTGTTGGTTAATCAAGAAGAGTTTCAATTAGATCGATATCCGGGGTTAAAACTCAAGATATTGAAGCATCGTGATGTTAAACCGTTTGAAAATGCTGTGCCGATATACGACCTCAAAATAGCAGCTGGTCAGTTTAGTGCTGAACAACAAGTTGAAGATCATGAGTGGGTTCAATTGCCTGAAGAATTCAGAATAAATAATAACCTTTTTGTTACGCAGGTTGTTGGAGAATCCATGAATCGCCGAATTCCAAATGGCTCGTGGTGTCTGTTTCGTAAAGATCCGGCTGGAACCAGAAAAGGGAAAGCAGTCTTGGTTTGGCATAGGGAAATACAGGATGTCGATATGGGTGGCCATTATACAATTAAGGTTTATGCCAGTAAAAAGAATTATGCGACTGATGGAACATGGGAGCATGAGGAAATAACACTCCATCCCGATACAACCGCAGAGGGATATAAACCTATCATCCTTAAAGGTGATCAGGTTGGTGATTTAAAGATAATTGCTGAACTTGTTGCAGTTCTTGGGTAGCCCAAGTTTAAGGAGCGCAGAGGGATGTTGCGGAAGTATTAACATTTGCTCGAATTCGAAATGACCATAATGTGAGAAACTCCAGATGAACGGCTTTGTTGGTGTCACAGATAATGATTGGTTTGCGTTTCTCGCGCAGCAGCCGGGTATTGATGAAGTTAATTTCTGGCAGCCGAGTGGGAAGAGCCAGTTCCGCGCCCTGAAGCCTGGAGAACCCTTCCTATTTAAGCTACATGCACCACAAAATTACGTTGTTGGCGGTGGCTTTTTTGCACACAGCTCGATCTTGCCCATAAGCTTGGCTTGGAAGGCGTTTGGATTGAAAAACGGTGCTAACTCCTTATTGGAAATGAAGAGACGCACAGAGAAGTACCGTCGTGAAAAGTCGCCATCAATGGAAGATTACAAAATCGGATGTATTATCCTTACCCAACCATTTTTTTTCTTTAGCAAAAATGACTGGATTCCAGTTCCACCAGATTTTAGCCTCAATATTGTTCAAGGCAAGACGTACAATCTAAACCAAGGCCACGGCCAGAGTCTTTGGAATGAAGTGCTTGCAAAGTTGGCTTCAACACAGATAGACTTCTTTGTTGACCAAAGGATGATTTCTGAACAAGAGTCGCGCTATGGCCCCCCCACGCTGGTATTGCCTCGATTGGGGCAAGGTGGTTTTCGAGTCATCGTTACGGACGCTTATCAAAGGAGATGCGCTATAACGCAAGAGAAAACGCTCCCCACCTTGGAAGCTGCACATATTAAACCTTTCAGTGATAGCGGTCCACATCTTATTGAAAATGGCATTCTTCTGAGATCTGACATCCACAGACTCTTTGATAGCGGATATGTAACTGTCTCTCCCGATTACCACTTTGAAGTCAGCAGACGTATTCATGAAGAATTCGATAACGGTAGATACTATTACGGCTTTCATGGGGGAAAAATACATGCTCCAGCGGACCCACAATGCAAGCCCAGCCGAGAATTTCTCACGTGGCACAATGAGAATGTTTTCAGGGGATAAATTTTTTTGTCTGCTTTTTGGACGTGTCTGCTTCTGGCTTACAGGACATCAGATTATAAGTTTCTCATGCCTTCGTTGTTTTTGTGCTGTTGGCAAGAAAAGCCCGGGTGAATATTCAGGACATTCTATATTCAACTTAATTTATGATATGCAATATGTTATTCGGCTTGCCTGCCTGAAAAATCACGAATAGATGCCCGCCCGCCTTGCCTGAGCTCGCGATGACGGGCAGGCTCCGGGAGCTTTACACTATCTAAAAAATATTGGCTAACCGGCAAATGAAAAATCGCCCCACTATTAAGCGCAGTACCAGGCTCATAAAAGAAACAAAGGAATTTCCAAATGACTGACGGAACAAAAAGAGCCGATATTCTAGCCGGCCTGAAAGTTTCCATTGTATTAAAGCAGGACCAGAGAACCGGAAAGCTTACCAAAGGCATCGTCCGGGATATTCTGACAAAATCCACCACACATCCCCACGGGATCAAGGTTCGTTTGGAAAACGGCCTGGTGGGGAGGGTCAAAATCATTCACGGTTGACCTCAGATCAATTCTCTGACAGAAAAACAAAAAGGAGGGCAAGGAGGTGACACTGTTGCAGACAGACTTCACGATCAGGCTTCCGCGTTGGGTAGCAGAAATGCTCGCATGCAGTCCCAAGATCTTCCGGACAAGTGTGAAGCTTCCGGGACATCTTCAGATTATAAGTCTCATGCCTTGGTTGTTGTTGTGCTGTTGCCAAGAAAAGGCCGGGACTTGCGGGGCATTAGTTTATAGGTTGACGTGGTAATTGAACTGAAAAAACATAAGTGAGCTGTTTAATATCAAAGCATACAGCACCGTAAGCAGCATATTATAAAGAGTTTCGAAGCTTAAACAATATGATAGAAAAATTAAAAACCAGATAGGTAAACTACAAAACAGTATCAATAGGGGTCAAACGTAGGCTTGCCCCCTATCTGATCCCTTTCTTCAGATATGATTAAATATATTTATTCCAGCATTATCTGGGCAGTCCTTATTATATTAACATCTGTCCTGCCCTGTCACGCCGACATATACAGGTATGTTGACAGTAAAGGGAGACTTCATTTTGCCGATGTGCCCAAATCTTCCAATTATCGGATATACATCAGGGAAAGACCTGCAAAATCGTCCAATTCATACTCAACAAACAAATATGATCGCTATATTACCGAAGCATCAAAAAAGCATGATGTTTCTTTCCTGTTGTTAAAAGCTATAATTAATGTTGAGTCGGATTTTAATCCAAAGGCTGTTTCAAAAGCAGGCGCATTAGGCCTTATGCAAATAATGCCGGAGAATATCATAAGGTTTAGTATAAGAGATCCCTTTAACCCGGGAGAAAATATAATGGGAGGCACCTGTTATTTAAAAGAGCTTTTAGAGCGCTATAACGGGAAGCTGCCGCTGGCGCTTGCCGCATATAATGCCGGCCCGACCATGGTGGACCGTTATAACGACATTCCTCCGATAAAGGAGACACAAAATTATGTTAAAAAAGTTATGAAATCTTATAATATTTTAATAAATAAAAAAGGCTGAGATAGACTTTCAGATAATTCATTTCACAAGAGGATATTTCGGGACATCTTAAACTATTGAAACTCCCCGTAGCCCCGCTGGAACGGGATTTCCGCTTTGTTCCGACAAGCTGCACGGAATCTTCGAACGCAAGGAAATTTGACACCATTTTTCTCAACATTTCAAACGGCATTCAATATTGACAGCAGTCAGGCATTTGGTTATTTTGGCAATTACGCGTTGTTGTAAATAATTTTCAACTCAACTGTTATCCCAAAGATTACATCCGGTTCTTTTAACACTGCAGTCTTGATGAACGGCGGCACAACCGGCATATAATAGCAATGGAGGAAATGATGATGAAAAAATTGAGGACGATACTGTGTTTAGGTTTGTTTTTGTTCATTGCATCTGGCTGCGCTTCTATCAACTACAATGAAATAGCGCCCAATGCTAAAACATTCCAGCCAAAAGTGGCCGTTGTACTTCCGGCCATCAAGATGCCCGAAGGGACGGAGCATGACATCGACAAAGTGGCAATGGCAATTTTTGATGCTGCCATTACGGCAAAACGCTTCGAACGTGTCATAGATCCCCTGACAGCAAAGTCTCAGATGTCCAATGATGGCGATCTGCAGAACGCCATTATGGATTACACATCAAAATTGAGGTCGGTGGGGGTTTCCGATAAGGAGAGTGTACTAAAGATCGGTAAAATTTTGCAGGCAGACACCATTATTGTGGGTGAGGTGAGTAAATGGGGCTATGGAGTCTATGCCGGTGAAAAGAACGGAGAGGTTGGGATGGCAATAAAAATGGTTGATGTCGCAACCGGTGTCATTTACTGGAAAGCAGCTCACACAGCCAAGGAAACATACCATTTGTTCAAGCCGAATCTGGCGAAAATGGCAACTAAACTGGCCAAGAAGATATTTGATTACATACCGAAACCATAAGCACGCAGGGGTTAGCATGGAGAGCACCTGCAATCGGGGGAGGCTTCCGCAGCATCCTTCAGATTATAAATTTCTCATGCCTTTGTTGTTTTTGTGCTGTTGCCAAGAAAAGGCCGGGTGAGTATTTATTCGGGACATCCTTCAGATTAGATTTCTGAGAAATAAGTCAGTTTTTTTTATAATTGTTTTATAATAACGACCAAGGGTTAAACTTTTAAATAACTTTATTTCAGCATGTTGATATTTAATTATTTAAGGATGTCTCTCTTTTTCCGTGGACGATAATATAATGCGGTACGCCCGGAGCATCTAATAGAGCTTTGCGTAGCATTCTTTATTGGTATCAAACAGGACAACGATTACAAACCAATAATCCAATGGACGGCCCCAAAGTCTCCCCTTATTTTTCTCTTACCAATTCTATTTTGAAAAAGTGGTGTGTTGCCAGAACAATGATACCGGCAAGCATTATGAAAAGTCCAACCTTGTATATAATATCCAGCCATGGTTTTACGCACATCAGCAAGAAGCCCAGAATACAAATTCCCGTGCCGAAAAAATCGGCTTTTTCCATATGCAAATTGAACCGGGGCACACGGCACTCGGGATCTGGCGGGGGCCACTCGAACCAGAGCCGATTCCAGGCAAAAGCAAATACCACGGCAATCACCGAACCCCAGGCCATGTGCAGAGGTAAGAGCAAGGCCGACGTGGGTAATGGTAAAATTACTGGAATTGCAGCTGTTGCGGCGGCAGGTGGATGATCCGCGTCAAAAATCTGCATGAATACGGCGGCAAAAAGCACAGCCAGACCCAAATTGATAGGGATCGCAAAACGCGTGCCCCCAAAGAGTGATTCCCCCACACATACGGCTAAGACGCCGCCGATGGCGGACACAAAATGCCCAACGATGATTGATTTTGGCCGCGCCACCCGCAAATAGACGCAGGTGGCGTTAATAAAACAGGTTGCAGCCAAAGGGGGGTAGAGGACGCCCACCTGGAATGTTCGAGAAAAAATGCCGATGACAAGCAGGAGGATTCCTGCGCCAAAGGAGCCCCAAAGTATCCTCGTCAGCGAAATGACTCCCGGCCTGTAAAAATCCTGTTTAAACTCCCGACGCGTGGGAAATACGAACCGAAATTGAATCATGGTATTCTACCTCCGAGCCAACAAACCGATTTTTGTGTTATGAGAGCCCTGTATCCGGAGGAGACCATTTCAGAGATGGTTCTTCTTCGCATACATGCATGCAGTCCCGGTCTGCTATCGTATGTATAATATCGATTGCGTGCTCATCTTCTTAACCACGTTTCGGCCATTATCAACGGCCCGTTGCTTGAGCAACTTCCGCTCCCCAAAAGTGATCGCATTGGTTAGACAAACCTCTGCACAGACCGGTATTTCTCCTGAATGGACCCGATCAAAGCACATATCGCATTTGTGGGCAAAATTATCCTTCTCGTTGAACTGGATGACGTTATAGTGACAAACTTCAATGCAGTCTTTTGCGCCCACGCATTTTTCAGCGTCGATTCGGACGATCCCCGTCTCCGGATCCTTTGCAATGGCATTGGCTTTGCAGGCTTTAACACACGGGGCATTTATGCAATGGAGGCAGGGGACAACCCAACTGGTTACCGACACATCCGGATACGTCCCCTCGCGTTTGCTTTCGACTCTCAAATAATAGGGGATTTCGTTCGGTATGCCCGCTTCATGGTCTACAAGTTCATGATAATTGCGGCACGCCGCGATACACGTCTTACATCCGATGCACCGTTCCAAATCTATCATCAAGCTTAATTGTTTCATGACTTCCTCCTCTATTTCTCAATTTGGACACGGCAGGAAACATGGGATTCACCCCCAACAACGTCTTGCCATTCAAGGGTCGAGCCCGCGTCCGGTATTAGAATATTATCGCTCACGCCTTCGCCCGTCGAAGCCACCGATCCCACTGTGGAACCGAATCCGTGATGGATGCCAATACAATCGGGCCTGATTCGCTCGGTCAGTTTAACCCTGACTTTCACGCGTCCCGTGCGCGATGATAGAGTAACCATATCTTTGTCATCGATGCCTATTTTTTCAGCGGCTGCTCGATTCACGAGAATCGGATTTTCATATAAGCCGCCCACCCTGTCTCGGAGCTGGGGGTTGTTGTGCGTCCACTGTCCGGAACCCGAGTGAAAAATACTCCGGTACGAAACCAGGATAAACGGATACTTATCTTCGTCCACCTCGTATTCGGAGGCCAACCCGGTTCGAGGCAACGCCTGGTTCATCTCCTCAAGATCCTCCCAGTAAAGGTGCAACTTCTTGCTTGGCGTGCCGAAACCGCCTCTCTTCTCGTATTTTCTAAAACCCATACTGCCCGGCGACCAGACGCCGCCCATTTCCTGGAGCTTTTCCACCGAAAGGCCCAGACTCGCCAGCTGTATGTCATAGTAAGCCACGTCATCCTTGAACCGGAAATATTCAGGGGTTAATCTCTTTCCGATTTCAATGAATACCGCGTTGGAATGACGGCATTCACCCGGCGCTTTTACGATCGGCTGTCGCAGGATGATCCCATGACCGAAATTATACCACCACGGCATGTACAAAAGCTCCCAGCGCTCAAAATACGACTTGTCCGGAAGGACGATATCGGCATATCTGGAAGTTTCTGAATGCATGATTTCATGGCTGACCAGAAGCTCTAACCGGTATTCGCTATTTTCACCGGGCATGCAAACCGCTTTCTGCCATTCCTCCTGCCCCATTTCTGTTAAGGCAGGATTCGCCTCTGCAGTTATTAGCACCTTCAGGTCATTGTTTTTGATCGCCTGAGACTCGTACCAGACAGGCTCCATAATAAAAGAATACTTGGCAAATTTTTCTCTGTCCGGACCTGTGCGATGCCATCCCAGCTCGTGCAAATCAGGCCCTTGAGGGACAGGTTCTACCGACGCCAGGGGTGTGAGGTCCGGGAGGGGCTGTCCGCCGGGGTTGTCGATGTTGCCGGTAATGGCCAGCAGAATTGTCCAGGCGTGACCGAAGTCCAAGGCTTGACCCAGCATAATCCCCTTGAAGCTATCTATACCCACGGATGGGGCCTTTGCGCAATCTTCTGCCAGCTTCTTGATTGTCGCCGCAGGCACATCGCAGATTTTGCTCATGGTTTCAGGGGTTTTATCCGCGATATAGGCTCTAAGTTTTTCAAAGTCCCCTTCCCTGACCCAGTTGTCTACGAATTCCTTGTCATAGAGATCGTTGGCAATGATATGGTAAATCATACCCAGGAAAAACGCCGTATCACCGGAAGGCTTGATGGGAATCCACCAGTCGGCCTTGGCGGCGTCGGCAGTAAACAGCGGGTCTATGACCACCAGTTTTGCCCCGCGCGCTTTGGCATCCAGGATATCTCTGGGGACAGCCGCATCATCCATGCCGCCAAAGGCATGCCGGCCGACAAGAATCATGATGCCGCCTTTGGGCACTGTGAACCATGCCGGCGGGATATGGTGGTTTGGAACACCGCCCATGGTCTTGATAAAAGATACAATTTTGGCTGAGTCGCAGTGGGGCAAAGCGGTATTGATGAATCCGCCGTATGCGTTCAGAAAACGCCATTTGGGATCGGTAATGCTGTGGGGAAAGAAGCTGGCCGTGAGCTTATGCGCTTCGCCCCGATCTTTGAGCGCTTTCAATTTCGCCGTGATGATTTCCAAAGCCTCGTCCCACGATATTCTCTCAAATTTGCCCTCGCCGCGCTTGCCCACGCGCTTCAAGGGATGGGTCAGGCGGTCTTGGCTGTATTCAAGTGAAATGCCGGCCATGGCCTTGACACACGCCTTGCCGCCATGGCGTGGGTTGCCTCTAATCTCCTTTATTTTGCCGTCCTCCGCGCGCACCAAAATGGCACATTCGGCCTTACACTGATAACATACTGTTGGTATCCATCCTGTTTTCTTCATAAGACAATCCTCCTTTTTTCAGACAATATCTGAATGTCTTGTATTGCTTTCAAGCAATTGACAATCTTTGGTAAAATGCTCCTTTGTCAGGTCTTTCCCGGAATATTTTTTTTGCATGGAGAAGAAATCATATTATCTCCTCCATCTAAGTGTATTCATTCAGTCAGGAGATGTCCGATTTAAATCAATTATTATCAGTCTGCAATTGGCTTTGTCTATAAACAGAAGGCCTCATTTTAATAGGAGGAATTCCTGTGGGGTGGGTATTTGTCACTGCATGGTGGAACAAATGAATGGGGTCACCCAGAAGCTTAGAGGACATTCCTCAGTTCATAAGTTTGTATCGTCAAGAAGTGAATATTGATTTTCTTTTGCGATTTTTTTCGCCACGTTTAAAAGACAAACTCACGGCGGGTTGAAATAATTTCAGCCAGCCCTTTTCCTGCCAGAGATTCCTTTCTTTACATCGTTGTTCTTGAAAAACCTGCTTTTCGATGAACTTCGCCCCGGAAGCCTTGGGGGTCGGGCTATAGGAACATTTTGGTTCCGGAATCAATAAGAAAGCTTCCCGGACATCCTAAACTATTGAAACTCCCCGTAGCAAGCCGCACGGAATCTTCGACCGTAGGGAGGTTTGCTATTTTCAGATTCGCTCGCTAACCCAGCGGCAAGCTGCTGGGAATGTGCTCGCTTTTGCGGTTCAACTTAATTCATGATGTGCAATGTGTTATTCGGTTTACATACCTGAAAAATCACGAATAGATGCTCCGGGAGCTTTGCGCTATATAATTGTCGGGCGGTTGGTACAATCCATCGATGGAAGCCAAAGCAGAACTTTTATATCCGAATTATGGAAAAACCGGAACATGGAATTCCTGTTTTAAGATTTGCATTTAGTTTCAATGGATTAGATTATCTCGAAATCATAGTTGCTTGTAAAATAGAAAAGATTTCCATTAATCTCGGAATACCGAGTTCCGATTCACAAGAGATGATGCCAATTAAAAAATAATAAATATCAATAGGTTATAAAATTGGCATAGGCATTGCTTTGCGTAGCCAATATTAACAATGGAAATATTATTCAATGTTTGAAAATTCAGGTTATACATTAAACATTTTATATGAAAGGAATAAGGTATGAAAAAAGCTAAAAAACCGCAAAAAGATGTCACCCTTTTTGGATTTGTTAGTCCTATTGAAGAGGATGATACGGTTGTGGGGATCGAAATTTCAACCGATGATGATGATTATCTGGTTGAACTTAATAAACAAGGAAAGGACTTGTTTAACTATTTGAATGAGGATGTCGAAGTAAAGGGCATTGTTACAAAAGACAAAGATGACAATTATAAGATTAACGTGACCAGTTTTGAAGCGTTTGAAACTGAAGATGATGAGATCGATGACGACGATTATGATGACAGAGATTAAAACGATAATTATTAAGGCTTATAAATTCTTGCGGTTTTTTGTATAAACATCTTTTTCTAAAAGAGGTGGTTCAGGGTAAAATCCTCAAGGGAAGGCGGTAAGTGGAATATAGCTTACCGCCTTTTATATTTGTAGAAATATATGTAAGACATATGGAAAACAAGTTTATTAATGAGATATTATCAATCTATTCAGAAATAGACGTTCAGGTCGAAGCCTTTCAATTTGCAGTAAAACTGCATTGTCCTCCTGGATGCGGAATTTGTTGCAAATCTACCAAGGTTGAAGCTAATGTGATTGAATTATTGCCCCTGGCGCGAGAATTATTTCATCGAGGGGAAGCGGAAATCTGGATGGAACGGGCGCAGGCAACATGCTATGAAGGGATATGTATATTCTATGACCCCAACCCGCCGAGAATGGGTATTGGCCATTGTCGCTTCTATGCTTGGAGGCCATCGGTATGCCGATTGTTTGGATTTTCCAAAGTAAAAGATAAGACCGGAAAACCCAAACTGGCGGTTTGCATTGTTCAGAAAAATATTATGCCAGATGTTGTTGAGAATGCAGAGAAATCCATATTTCATGGAATACCTGCTCCTGGTTTGACTGACTTTTTCTTGCAGATAATGGGTGTTGACCCATCGGGTCGTCTTATGCCAATTAACAGGGCGATTTACATGGCACTTGAGAGATACGGTTTGGAAATTCAAATGACCGATTCTCAAAACCAATACAACATCATAAAAACTAACTCAGCATATTGTGCTGGCTTGGAAGGATCGAGCCGGTCAACTTTTTTAAAAAAACACTAATCCTTTACAGTTAATATATTGCCCAAATTGAGCACACTCCGCTTGGCTGGAGGGAGGGCCTGAGTTCGCGACCCGGCGGCAAAACCAAGTCATGCGAAATAGAGGCATTGCAGGCAGGCTCCGGGAACATCCATCATATATTGGCAGGATGCTAAATATTATGAACTCTTATAACAAGGAGCAGTCAGATGCGCTTTACATGGTTCGGCGCCATCTTTCCACCTTTTCCTTAAAGCAAAGACAACAGCTCGAATCCGAGGTTGCAGGCTATTTAGACTTTCGCGAGGAGGCAGCCTCTTTTTTTTCCACCTGTTTCAGCGGGGTATGTACGCAAAAGTGTTACAAGAGCCGGCTTAGTGCCTGTTGTACACGTGAGGGAATCATTACATTTTTTGCAGACGTGGTTGTCAATGCTTTGATGTCGCAAGACAGTGACATGGATCTTTTGCTTGAGGTTCTTAAAAAACCAAGCAACGAATTCAAGTGCATCTATCTTGGGGAAAAAGGGTGCATGTGGCGGCTTAAGCCGATTGTTTGCGAGATGTTTCTATGTGACCACGTAAAAAAAGAGGTCTTTAGCGAAAACCCACAGCTCGAGCACAAATGGGAGGAATTAAAGAAGCGCGAGAAACTTTACACATGGCCGGATCGCAGGGTTGTTTTTGACACACTTGAAAGTTATTTCATAGAGGCCGGATATTCTTCGCCACTTATGTACCTGCATAACAGCCCCGGTCTTTTGCGTGTGAAGCGCAGAGCGCTTTCATGCGCTGCGTCTTGCAAAGGCGGCGATTGAACCATTATCCGGATCAGGCTTAAATGCCTTGAGAAGCGAAGCATCCCTTACAGCTTCATAGCCGGTTAATCGGGCTACTACTATATTATTCTTATCAAGAAATGTAAAATCACATGTCATTTTATGGTCTGTCATTCTCTTTACCTCAAGCACTGCCGTTACTTCATCACGCGGGAAAGCCTTTTGATACTGACGGTAAGAAGATATATAGCTTGGAAGTGAAACAAGGCCTGTCTCCTTGAAGGAGTATAATATCGCCATTTGAAATGCTGAGTCGAGGACAAGAGGATCACCTATCCATCTGCTTCTTAAGGGTTCGACCATCCACTTCGCCGGCAGAGGGGCGGCGGAAATCCGCGCTACCATCCTGTTTGACGAATAACCTGTAATTTCCTTTATTCCCTGAAGTTCAATTCCCTGAAAAAGGATTTTATCATATATCTCCTCTATGCTCATGGGGTAAGGTTTTGAATCGATCTTTTCCAATCGATCAAAATGCGGCGGCTGCGAAAAACTATCTGTCAAAACAGCTTTTGCCCTGTAGTGAACAATATCCATCCCATCCTTTACGCCGTCCCTGACTTCAACATCGACTTCAAAAAAAAGGCCTTTCTTTACAGGTTTGCCTGCCATGAGCCTGATAATCTTTTTTTGCCGGTCAAGTTTGATGCCTTTTAAAGCCTGCATATCATCAAGGCCGTGGAAGAAAAGACCGGGATTTCCGTGAAGCGCTCCATGCCCCAGCCATTCAGCTATAAGCGCAAAAGGAATTACAGGTTTCCCTCCAAGGATATGTGATTCAAGAACAGGATATCTATCAACATCTATTTCGCGTTTTATTGTTAAAGAAAGTTTATCTTTTTTCTTTAAAGGTGAGACCTGTTTCAAAGTAAAACCTTCAATTTTTACAGCATCTTTGTTTTGTTTAGCAAGAATCTCTGCGCCAATAACAACTTCCACAGGAGAGTCTTTATCTCCCATCATTTCGCTGAGCATACACATAGCTCCTGAATCGATTGGAATCAGCTTTACATTATTTCGCGCAAATTCCCGTTTAAGAGAAGGTGACACCATACCTCCATCCCACGGCCCCCAGTTGATGGAGATGACTTTGCATTCAGGCCGGTTTATAGACTCCTGTTGCGCTGTTTTGTTTAAAACTTCGTTAGCCATGGCATAATCGGCCTGGCCTTTATTCCCAATGCGGGCGGTTATTGATGAAAAAAGCACAATATATTTAAGATTATCCTGTTTAGTAGCTTCAAGAACCGCTTTGAGCCCATTAACCTTTGTGTCGAAAACCCTTTCAAACTGCTCAATGGTTTTGTCTGCTATAAGGCGGTCTTCCAGAATTCCAGCTCCGTGTATAATCCCTTTTATTGGGCCGTGAGCAGAGCGGACATCATCTAAAACGGAATTGACGGCCTGAAAATCGCGAACATCCACCGAATAATAGATCGCCGTGACGCCGGTTTCTTTAAGCTTTTGCATGGTTTTTAAAATTTCGCGATTTGCCAGATGCTTTTTAAATGATTTTTCCAATAAGGCCGGAGAAACGTCTTTTTTGCTTAATTCATTTTTAACAACCGCTTTTTTTATTGCTGCTTCATCAAGAGCGGAAGCAAGCCATTCAGGTTCCGGTAACGGATGCGGAGAGCGGCCAAGAAGAACAACAGCAGGTTTTGCATGTTTCGCAAGGGCGTATGCTGCAGCGGCTGTTATACCTCTTGCGCCTCCTGTTATTATAACTACGTCATCTTTGTTGAGATCTATTTTGCCTTGAGGATAAGGAGAAGATACAAGCTCCAATATAAGCCGCGTGTTATGGTTCAGGCCGGTTTCAATAGTTTCTGATGGATCAGGATTTAAAAGCTCAGCAGCAATATTTTTTGCAATACCCTTTTTGTCTTTCCAGGTCGGTTCTATATCTATGGCATGGCATCTAACGCCGTCCCATTCAGTTGAGGCGGTTTTTGCAAGGCCCGCGAGTCCTCCCATAACAGGATTGGCCATTCCCTTGCCCTTAAAGCCGAATGCTCCGTCAAGGCTGGTTATTGTCGCAAACACAGCCCCGCCATCTGCGGCCGAATCTATGAGTTGCCGGGAAATCAGGCTTGTAACAGCAAAGGCATCCTTTAAGAAGGCCTCATCCAACGGGTCTGTAGCCCCTATTACAAGACCTCCTGCAGGAGGCAGATCCTTTTTTCCCTTTAATGTTTTGAGTGAAACAACCATGGCATCTATATTAAATGATGCTAGTTCATCAGCTATTGCCTGTGAGAGACCGGTTTTATCTCCTGTGATATAGACCTTTCTTCCGGCCGGGATAGATAGTCTTTTGTCATAAACAAGCGGCCTTTCAACAATTGACACTATTTTTCGATCAATTTTATCTATGGCAATTTTATCTATAAGAGGTTTAGTTGTTTTTTGAACTTTATTTGAACTTTTTTCAATTACATGCATCTTATGCACATCTTTTTTTACAATACCGGAAAGATGTTCTGCAATCTGGCCAAGTGTTTTCAGTTTGCCCATTATTTCCGGGGAAACTGAAGGCAGGTCCGGCATTTTTTCTTCGATTGTGGAAAGTATTTCCACCCTTTTTATGGAATCAATGCCAAGGTCTGCTTCAATATCCATGTCAAGATTGAGCATTTCAACAGGATATCCTGTGAGGCTGCTGACCACTTCG
>DATKWZ010000032.1 GCA_035529315.1 Anaerolineae bacterium | reverse complement strand
ATGGCTGCTTGAGTAAAGGCTTGGTGCTCCTAATGAGCTTCAGCCCAGTTAATACCGGATGCGATATTTATCTTCAGTGGCACCTTGAGGTCCCAGACCCCTTCCATGATATTTTTGACAAGTTCCTGAAGTAAATCGATTTCATCAGGAGGGGCTTCAAAAACGATTTCATCATGCACGGAAAGAAGCATTGCAGACTTAAGATTTCTATCCCTTAATGCAAGGTCCACATTTATCATCGCCACCTTTATAAGGTCTGCGGCAGTGCCCTGAATAGGAGTATTAACCGCTGTTCTCTCGGCAAATTCGCGCACGTTTTTATTTGGGTTGTTGATGTCAGGCAGAAGACGGATGCGGCCTAACAAAGTGGATGTTTTTTCTGTTTGTCTTGCTTCTTCTATTGTCCGGTCAATAAATTCTTTAACCCCTTTGTACCTTGCAAAATAGTTTTCTATATATATTGTTGCCATCTTCCGGCTTATGCCAAGCTCTTTGGAAAGGCCGTAAGCGCTCATACCGTACACAATGCCGAAATTTATAACCTTGGCCTGCTGCCTTAACTCAGAAGTAATAAAAGAAGGGAAAACCTGAAACACTTCGGCTGCCGTGCGTGTATGAATATCCTCATCATCATTAAAAGCCTTTATCAGTATCTGGTCGTTTGAACAATGTGCCAGAATGCGCAGCTCTATCTGCGAGTAATCGGCTGAAAGAATCGACCATCCTTTTTTAGGGATAAATGCTTTGCGGATTTCCCTGCCTTCATCTGTACGCACGGGAATGTTTTGAAGATTCGGATCAGAGCTGCTGAGACGGCCTGTGGCTGTAACCGTCTGGTTGAATGAGGTATGGATACGGCCTGTCTCCGGGTGAATGAGTTCAAGCAAAGCATCGGTATATGTTGACTTTAGCTTGGACAGACTGCGGTATCTTAAAATAATAACCGGAAGCTCATGCTGTTCGGCAAGGCTCGTTAACACATCGACATCTGTTGAATAGCCTGTCTTTTTTTTAGTTTTTTTCTGCACCGGCAGATTGAGCTTTTCAAAAAGAATCCTGCCAAGCTGCTGCGACGAGTTTATATTGAAATCTTCTCCTGCAATGGCAAAAATTCTGCCTTTAAGCTCTTCAAGCTGATGCTCAAACAATTTTGAAAGCAGGCTGAGCTTTTCTTTGTCTATGCCGATTCCGGTCATCTCCATCTTCATCAAAACAGAAACAAGTGGCATCTCCACCTTTTCAAAAAGCTCCGTAAGACCGGCATCTTTAAGCATAGGCATCAGTTTATTGTAAGCCATCAATGTAATATCTGCGTCTTCGCACGCATACGGCCCTGCCTTTTCTATGGGAACATGGGAAAAGCAAAGCCCGTTCCTGCCTTTGCCACCCGTAACCTCCTTGTATGTAATTGTCCTGTGATCAAGAAAATCAAGAGCTATCTGGTCAAGATTATGCGCCCGTTTTGAAGGATTGAGAAGATATGAGGCCAGCATTGTATCAAACATCACTCCGGCAAGGTTTATTCCATGACGCGCAAGAACTATCCAGTCATACTTGATATTCTGGCCGATCTTTTTAATGCTCGGGTTTTCAAGAACAGGTTTCAGCAAGTTTAAAACATCTGCAATATCCGGCTGCTCCGGGACGCCCGGATAATCATGGCCGCATGGGATATAAAATGCTTCATCAGGCTTACTTGAAAAAGACAGCCCCACAAGCCCGGCCCGCATTGGATTTACAGAGGTAGTCTCTGTGTCCAGTGCAAACAGCCCTACCCTCTCAAGATTATTGACAAGATCGGAAATATCGTCAATGCTGAAAATTGTCCTGTATTTTTTTTGGGAAAGATCGCTGTCCCGCGGGAAAGCCTGCTGCAACTGCCTGAATTCCAGGTCTTTAAACAGCCTGGAAAGAATATTATTATCAGGAGTTTTTGATTTAAACTCTTCCGGGTTAAATGATAAAGGCAGGCTTGTATTAATTGTCACAAGCTTTCTGCTCAAAAAGGCCTGGTCTTTGTATTTGACAAGATTTTCATGCAGCTTTTTCTTTTTTACAGTATCAATCCGTTCATATAAAAGCTCCATGCTTTGATATGTTTTAATCAGATCAACAGCGGTTTTGGGGCCGATACCCGGCACGCCCGGAATGTTATCCGCTGTATCGCCGCTTAAGCCCATTATATCAATTGTCTGCAGCGGCTCCACTCCAAAGGTTTTCCGTATAGCCTCCGCATCTATTATCTTATCCTTCATGGGATCCCAGATAGTGGTTTTATCGGTCACAAGCTGCATGAAATCCTTATCCCCTGTAACCATGACCACATGGAATCCGGCTTTCTCGGCAACTTTTGAAATGGTGCCGATGAGATCGTCTGCTTCATATCCGGACATCTCGATAGCCTGTATATTGAATCCCTTTGTTATATCCTTTATATATGGGATCTGAACCGACAGGTCATCCGGCATCAAAGGGCGGTTAGCCTTGTATTCTTTATATATCTTATGCCTGAAAGTCGGCCCCTTTGCGTCAAAAAACATTGCCACATATTCCGGCGCCCGATCTTCAATCAGTTTTAAAAGGGTCCTGGTAAATCCAAAAGCAGCGTTTGTAGGCAAACCTTTCGAGTTTGTAAGGCTTTGGATTGCATGATAAGCGCGATAAATATATGCGCTCCCGTCTATCAGGTATAATGTCTTTTCTTTATTCATGGCAGTTACTTCGCAGGATAAAATCGATATTTACTATTTGGAAAACAGCATTGCCGGTTAAATGATCTGCCTGTCAACATATTTGATAAGCACAGAAAAATCCATCATATTTTTTCAGCGCTACTTTTCTCCGCCTGACAGGCGCGCGCCAAGGAATAATATTGCATTTTATAACTACAGTTGATATTGCGCTTACAGCCGATATATAGCAATATTTATTGTGCTTTGGCGACAAGAGACCTTTAAAAAATGCAGCCCAAACCTAAAAATGAACAGATGATCAGGATAACCCTCAAGGGGCGGGCAGGTAAGGATAAACAAGATTAAGTCTCACTTTAGCTATCCAGCAAATAATAAAAAATCATAGTCTTCGGTTATGCTTATAGAGTTTACAATCCAAATGAGTTATGGTTTTAAGGTTTAACTATTAATCTTGGTGAAAGGTAATTTATCATGCCACCGATTATATCAATCGTAGGAAAGTCTGGATCAGGCAAAACCACACTAATAGAAAAGATAATCCCTGAATTAAAAAGGCGTGGCTATAGAATCGGCACAGTCAAACACGCATATCATGGATTTGACATTGACCAGAAAGGCAAGGACAGCTCACGGCATAAGGAGGCCGGGGCAGACATGGTAATTGTAGCCTCGCCCGGCAAAATCGCAATGGTAAGGGATACTGACTCCGAATCTTTAGAATGTCTTGAGGGATACTTTCATGACATGGACATCATTATAGTCGAAGGTTATAAAAGGGAAAACAAACCTAAAATAGAGATCTTCCGTTCATCAACCCACAAAAAACCTCTTTGCGGGGAAGATAATAATCTCATAGCCTTTGTTACAGATTCAAATATAGACTTGAAAGTGCCGAAGTTCGGATTGGAAGACATAGATAGCCTGGTCGATTTTATAGAAAAAAAGTACTTATGAAAAACAGCGATCTTACACATTTAAAAACCTGGTTTGCCGATTATGTGTCTGGTTACTACACCCCTGATGCAGAATATAACCGCGCTATCAGGTTAAAAGAAAAACATACAAAACGTGTGTGCGACAAAATCGTCATGTTAGGCAAATCCCTGAATATTTCAGAGCAGGAACTGCTGCTGGCGGAAACAACAGCTTTACTGCATGATATCGGAAGGTTTAAACAGTATGCCATATACGGCACATTCAATGATATGAATTCTAAAAACCATGCCCGGCTGGGATTGCAACAGATAGGAATACATAAAATTTTGAATGTATTTTCAAAATATGAAAAAAGGCTGATCGCAAAAACTGTTGCACATCATAATGCCGCTGTTCTTCCTGAAAAAGAGGATGAAAAAACCCTGTTTTTCATTCGGCTCCTCAGAGATGCTGATAAACTCGATATATGGAAGGTTTTTATTGATTACTACCATGAACGGGGAAAAAATCCAAATTCAACCATCGAACTTGGCCTTGCCGATAAACCAATATGTTCGCCCCGTGTTTTGCAGGCTTTGAAAGAATGCAAATCCGTAAGCATAAATGATTTGAAAACATTAAACGACTTTAAGCTGCTTTTAATAGGCTGGGCATTTGATCTGAATTTTGTTCCCTCATTTCAGGCCCTTCAAGACCACAACTATTTAGAGCAGCTTGCGTCAACCCTGCCTCAATCAAAAGAGGTGAAAGAGGCGGTAAGCCAGGCGCGTGATCATGTGATAAAATGTTCAAGAAAAACTTTAAGCTCCATAACGCATTAAAAGGAGGAAAACAATGAAACAGGCACTTATTTTGCTGGCCATAGCAGGAATATGGTTCCTTTTACAGATGTATATCCTGCCTAAATTAGGAATTTCCACATGAATGAAAAACGCCTGTCAGTTGACAGATCAAAAGCAGGATACACAAGACCAAAAATCAAAGGATAAAAAATAAGGATAAACACTATGGCGCTACTGGTTACAGGAGGAGCCGGCTATATCGGCTCTGTTTGTGTTGAAGAGTTCTTGCTCCAGGGACATAAAGTAGTAGTAATAGACAATTTGCAGGAAGGACACCGGGAAGCGGTGCTTCCTGAGGCTATTTTCTATGAAGGGGATTTTGGGAATCAATCTTTATTGAGAACGATTTTTCAGGACCACTCCATTGATGCGGTAATCCATTTCGCGGCTGACACCAGAGTTGAATCTTCCATGATTGATCCAGGTCGGTTTTTCAATAATAATGTGGTAAATGGTATCGCTCTTCTGGATGTCATGCGTGAGTTTAGCTGCGACCGAATGATCTTTTCCTCCACCGCCGCAACTTTTGGCGAACCAAAGTATATCCCGGTGGACGAAAAACATCCTCAGGTACCGGTTAATCCGTATGGAGAATCCAAGCTGATGTTTGAAAAAATTCTGGACTGGTACCACAGGGCCTACGGCCTCAAATTCAATGCCCTGCGATACTTCAATGCCGCAGGCGCCAGCAAACGATTCGGTGATGCAAAACGCACGGTTACACTTCTTATTCCAGTAACGATACAGGTTCTGCTTGCACAGCGTGAAAAACTGTATATATTCGGCAATGACTACAAGACAAAAGACGGCACCTGCATCAGAGATTATATACATGTGCTGGATCTGTTCCAGGCTCACATCCAGGCGCTGGAAAATCTGGATAAACATCCCAGCGGCAAATATAACCTGGGCAATGGACAGGGATTTTCCAACCTTGAAGTAGTCAAGACCGTGGAGCTAATAACCGGCAAAAAGGTCACTTATGAATTTGCGCCACGCAGGCCCGGAGATCCGGCAGTTCTTATAGCCTCTTCAGATCTGGCCCATCAGGAACTTGGCTGGAAACCGAAATACGCAAAACTGGAAGATATCGTTTCCTCAGCCTGGGAATGGCATAAAAAGCATCCGAATGGATATAAATAAAGCCTTCCTTTTTTAAAAAGGGGTTTTTTATAAGTAATTATGGATATGCACGCAACTACAGACACAGTGCCGCAATTGAGCGAACAAAGCTCAAGAGAAAAAATCTTCAAGATCTTAAGCCTCAGCGTCCCCGTATTAATGGGTATTTTTCTATTTTTTGTTCCTTTTCCACACACAACAGCCATAAAAGAAACCTGTTTTTACGGATCTGTCACAATTGTCCTTATTTTAATCTACTTCAAAAAGATTGACTTTTCCTTCAAGTCGCCGCTTACACTTCCTTTTGCGCTCTTTACCGCATGGGCATTGATCGGCCTTTTTTTTGCGCTTGATAAAGGAAACAGTCTCCACGATTTCAGGGCACATTTACTTAAATATCTGGCGATTTACTACATCCTGATAAATTTTTTCAGTTCCCGAAAACGACTCACAATTTTATCATGGACAATAATCATATCAGCCGCGATTTTTTCCATTGGAGGATTGGTTTACTTTTACGTTATATTGAAAAACCCTATATCAATAAGATTTGGATTCTCCCGAATGATGGCCATTGACCTTATCGGCTTTGTAACCATATTTGCCATGCTTTTATCAATGCGCCAATTCAGACTGGAGACTAACTGGTATCGCAGAGCCATTCTTGTTGTTTGCCTTCTGGGAACATCTATGGCAACATATTTAACAATGTCGAGAGGTTCATTAGGAGCGGTATTTATTGCGCTTATTGTATTTTTTGTTAAAAAAAACAAATTATTAGTTGTATTCCTTATAATCTTCTCCTTGATAGCCGTAAGATCTGTTCCTGTATTAAAGTCTCGCCTTTCGTTCAGTGCTGCTTTAAAGGATATAAGAGTAGGTATAAATCTCACAACATTAGAAATTATCAAAGATTATCCTGTAACCGGAATAGGATTTGGGATGCGAACATATGGATATAGCAATTTTATTGATCTGGAAAAATATAACGCAAAAATACCCCCTCAATATCGGCAACAAACGGTTATTAGATCGCCCCATAATTCTCTTGCAGGCGTGGCTGTCAGAACAGGCATTGTCGGCCTTGCGTTGTTTCTTTTTATTTATTTTATCTTTGTTCGTCTTGGCTGGAAGATAATACGATACGGAAAAGATGATTTTATCAAAGACTGGGGAGTCTGTATAATGGCGGCATTTATCGGTGTTTTTGTACAGGCATTATTTGCGGATGGAATGTTCGGCCCGCAGGCAATTGTTCTCTATACCATATTTGCAATTATGACCATATTGTGGCAACTTAACACGGAAACTGACAGCATCATAATATAAACAAAAAGCAAAACGATTGTTGAACCAGGGAAGGAGTTCAATTCCATCTAAAATGAACCAGATAACTGTTGACATAATTATTCCAACATATAACCGCGCCGATCTTCTGCCGGAAACGCTTAAAAGTGTGCAGAATCAAACTTTTTCAAACTGGAAATGCTGGATAGCAGAAGATGGTGAGACTAAAGACACGTTGGCTGCCATCAAACCTTTTCTGGAAGATAACCGCTTTAAATATTTGTCTGGAAAACATGCGGGCTTTCCGGCAACTCCTCGGAATCGTGCTATTCGAAAGGGAAACGCCCAATACGTTGCCGTGCTTGATGATGATGACCTGTGGCTGCCGGAAAAGCTGGAAAAACAGATAGAATTTTTAGACAGTCATGCAAACTGTGTACTGTTGGGGTGCAACGCTTTTCGTTGGTCTGGAACAGGAAAATTGGATGAAAGTCCTTTATATTACAAAACTTCTAAAGTGGAAAAGATAAACTATAAAGCTCTGCTGCGTCAAAATTACATAATTCATTCCTCTGCAATGCTACAGAGAAGCGCTCTTGAACAGGCAGGATTATATAATGAAACGCTTAACCCTCCTATAGGCGAGGATCACGAATTGTGGTTGCGTGTCAGTGTGCTTGGTGAAATTTGGGTTATGCCGGAACCCTATGTAATATACCGGACAACCCCTAACACATATTATTCCAAACTTGATCGTCGACAGAACTATCAGGCAGCAGCGAATATTTTCGAAGCTGCGTTAAAAGGTGCGAGAAACATACCAAGCCCTCTTTCTTATCCAGAAAATGCACATCTCGCTGCGGCATGCCGGCGTGAAAGAGATTTCTATCTTGCAGGTCCACGTTTTCTGGGACGGTTCAGGCATGAATTGGCATCAACAATCAAAACAATATTCAAACCCTACTAAGACAAGTGCGTATGCAGAAATATATATGTTCAACAATCAACTTTATACTGGAAAAACTCGGTTTCACACTCCAGGAATTAGAGAAAATGTGGGAACGGGATGCTTTTGCAAAGCTTTACGAATCACGCATAAACCACGTTCCCCTATCCAGTGAATATCCTGCTGAATCTATAGTCTTTTCTAAGGACAGGGCCTTACAACTCCATGCGCTCATATCTTCTTACCTGGAAAAAGTTACTTCACCTGTACCGATTCATATTCTATATCAAACCTCGACTCCATCGCACCAGAAAGCGTATGAAGAAGTTATTAAAATCTTTACCAACAATAATGTTTCTTTTACAAAACAGGATTCTAACAATTCATTCCGCAGCAATCTAATTTCATTACTTAAATCTGTACATTCGGAAAAGATTTTTTTTCTGGTGGATGATGTGCTTTTTATTGAAGATTTTGACATTCAAGATTTCGTAAAATTTGATACCGACAAATTCGTCCCTACATTGCGAATGGGACTAAACTTAAAAAAGTGCTATACAGTTCAAAAAGAGCAATCATTACCCGAATTAATACCGGACATTGTAAAAGATAAAGACAAAATAACCTGGAAATGGGATCATGGCATCTATGACTGGTCATATCCTCTTTCTTTAGATGGGCATTTTTTCTCCACCCAGGAAATTGCCATAATAATACAATTGACCGAGTTTTCAGCGCCAAATACCCTTGAAGACCAGTTACAAAAATTCCGTAGGTTTTTCCTGTTTCGTATGGGGGTAAGCTACAGAAAATCAAAAATTGTTAATGTTCCGTGTAACAAGGTCCAGATAGAGAATAAAAACTTATATGGAGACTTGCATCAGGATTTT
>DATKWZ010000031.1 GCA_035529315.1 Anaerolineae bacterium | reverse complement strand
GCACGTATATGATATCCATCTTATGCTGAGTAATGGATCAATTAAATCTTTTTTTGAAAGTGCTGAATTTTATAAAATGTTGGTGAAGGTCGGAAAAGACGATTTTATCAGTTATAAAAATAATAATGCCTGGTTAGAAGAGCACCCTTGCTCAGCATTAATTTTTAAAGACCCGGAAGTTACCTGGAATCATATCAAATCAACATACCGAACAATTTTTAAAGAATTGGTTATTGGCAAATTGCCCAATGAAAATGACTTAATCGATACTCTTAAAAAAATTGAAAAGAGATTGCACTCCCTTGCTTGGGAAATTTAATACAATAAAAATATTTTCTGGATAAACCGCAGATGTTTTCGTTACGTATAGCTGCTATTCACGTAACAAATTGAAACACTTTAAAATTTGTGATATGCAAACACTACCTGTATGAGAATTGTCTGAATCATGATTTGCTCTGATAAGTTATCACAACTCCGCAATTCAAAGGAATAGCATCCGTATCTCGTAAGCATTAAATCCCGAAAAAGACAATAAATTGACTTGTATATTCACCTAATGTATATTTCCAAAGATTAATTTCGGTCTGTTTTTTGAACCTCAAACAGGAGGATCAGCAGGTGACCAATCATTACAAAAAAATAAAGCCCCATTTCTTCAGTCATATGAAGGATGGGGCTTTTTGTTTTACAGGCTTGGACATGAAACTATGAACTAAAAAAAGGATTTAGCTGTTCTATTCTTGACGATACAAACTTATAAACTGAGGAGCATCCCGTAAGTACCCACATCAAAGCCTTGCAGGGCCATCGGTAGCATTCCCTAAATATTCAATCTTCAATCGAAAATATTCAATTTATTGGTCCAGCACCTTGCGCACCTTGCGCGCCAGATCTTCCGGCATAAAAGGCTTTTTAAGAAAATTCAGCCCCTGCTTCAGAACACCGTGCCGAATAATGGCTTTGCTCGTGTATCCTGACATGTCAATTTATCAAGGAGCGTCCCGAAACTACACTCTATTCCACCAGACATGGAAAAAGTTATTGAGATGTTGCGGAATAATGCACACACGCACAATGACAATGAGCTTTGAAAAAATTTGTGTGCATAGAAAGTCGAGAGCTGCGGTTTTTTCTTTCAGTATTTTTTGTATTTCCATTCAATAAGTTTTGGCAAGATATCGTTAAATAAATCAAGATCTTCGGCATCCCTTTCTCTTAAGAATTCGATTAATACTTCAAGCTTATCTTCCATCTCGTTCGAAGGGCGACCAGGCTCGCCAGAAAAAAGATACCGCATCGGAATATTCAACGCACTGGTTATCTGGAACAATTTCTGTATAGTGATTGCCCTCTCTCCCCTTTCAACTGCGCCGTAATGGGAGAGATCTATTCCGGCGATTTCAGCCAGCGATTCCTGGCTATAGTTCTTATCCTTTCTGACCCTTTTCAGGTTTTGACCGAACCATTTTAATAATTTCGTTTTATGGACTATATCCATTTTTCCCTCCATTAGTACGGACAATAGTCCTTATTTCCACTGAAGACTATACGTATATAAACACTATTTTGTTGACAATATGGGTTATATACGGTTAAAAAAACAGGGAATATTAATTCCCCAAAAGAGTTTACCACCAAAAATGACCACGTTTTTTTGTTTCTTGATTTCATTCTGAGGATCTGAATCCATGAAAAAGAGCAAACCCGAATCAAAACAGTCTAAGCAACTGCGAAGGCAAGCGGAAGAATTGCTTGGCGAAAAACATGAGGAGATCGAAGATATTCCGGTCGGCGATGTCAAAAAGCTGATTCATGAGCTGGAGGTCCATCAAGTTGAACTGGAGATGCAAAATGAGGAATTTCGCAGAACCCAGTTGGAACTCAAGGAATCGCGGGACAGGTACTTTGACCTGTTTGACTTTGCGCCCATCGGATATCTCACCCTGAATCAAAAAGGCCTGATCATTGAGGCAAATCTTACCTGCACTGATCTATTGGGTGTGGTGAGAAGCGGTCTGATTAAAATGGGCTTTTCTGCCTTTGTTGCGCCGGATTTTCAGTATGAGTGCAAATTTTATATCAAACGAGTCCTTGAGACCAGGACCAGGCAGACCCTGGAACTGGAACTTGTGAAAAAGGACGGCACACCGTTCTATGGTCGAATGGAAAGCATAGCTGTGGGGGATGCCGAGGGGAATTTCAACCAGATTCGAACAGCGATAACTGATATCACTGAGCGCAAGCAAGCGGAGGAGGAATTGAGGAAACACCGCTACCACCTGGAGGAACTGGTGAAAGACCGCACAGAGTCGCTGCGGGAGAGCGAGGAGAAATTCCGGGAGGTTGTCGAAACCTTTGTTGATGGTGTGATATCCGTTGATTCGCAGATGAAGGTTGGTGTGTGGAATAAGGGAGCAGAAAGGATATTTGGGTACACGGAAGAGGAGATGACAGGGCAAAGTTTAATGAAGATTGTCCCTGAGAGATACAAGAAAGAAATGGAAAAGGGATTTGTTGAATTCCGAAAAAGCGGGTTAGGCCCGGTCATAGGAAAGGCCTTGGAGCTTCAGGGCGTAAGGAAAGATGGGACAGAGATTCCAGTTGAACTCTCCGTTTCATCAAGAAAGAAGAATGAAACGCACATCGCGACCGCAATAGTGAGGGACATCACCAAGCGCAAGCATGCTGAGGAAGAAAAAAAGAAACTTGAAGAACAATTCCGGCAGTCCCAGAAAATGGAGGCCATCGGCACTCTGGCCGGCGGCGTTGCCCATGATTTCAACAACCTGCTGACCGTCATCATCGGCTATGCCAAGCTTGCATTGATGGATGTCATAAAGGATGAATCCTTACGCGAGAAAATTGAAGAGATCAAGAAAGCTGGTGACAGGGCGGCATCCCTTACCCGGCAGCTTCTTGCCTTCAGCCGCAAGCAGATAATTACACCCAGGGTTCTGGATCTCAATGAACTATTAACAGGCATAGAGAAGATGCTCGGTCGCCTGATTGGGGAGGATGTTGAGCTGTTGACGATTCTGGAACCTGCATTATGGCAGGTGGAGGTGGACCCCGGGCAGATGGAGCAGGTGATCATGAACATGACGATCAATGCTAAAGATGCTATATCCCATGGAGGAAGGCTCACCATTGAAACAGCCAACACTGATTTGGACGAGAACCATTTTCACAAACACGGTATTGAAGGAGAAAAGTCAGGTCATTATGTGATGCTCGCTGTAAGCGATACCGGCATCGGGATGGACAAGGAAAACCGGGAGCATATCTTCGAGCCTTTCTTTACCACCAAGGAAGTCGGCAAGGGCACGGGATTGGGCTTGTCAACGGTATATGGCATTGTCAAACAAAACAATGGCTTTATCTGGGTTTACAGCGAGCCCGGACAGGGTTCCACCTTCAAGATCTACCTGCCCAGAACGGAGGGAGATGCGGACTCGGAGGAAAAACAGCAGCTCCCTGTAATCGAACTTGACGGTTCTGAAACCATTTTGATTGTGGAGGATGATGACGGTCTTCGAAAATTTACACAAGAGGTTCTCCTGCTGCATGGATACAAAGTATTAGATGCTGAAAATGGTGAAGATGCTTTGAGGGTCAGCGAGGCGCACGAGGGGCCGATTCATCTGATGATCACTGATGTGGTGATGCCCAAGATGGGCGGGAAGGAGCTGTCAGAAAAGCTGCAGCTTTTCTATCCCCGGATGAAGGTGGTTTACATGTCGGGGTACACAGACAACGCCATAGTTGAGCACGGTGTTTTGGCGCCCGGACTGAATTTTCTCCAAAAACCTTTTACACCGGAAAGTCTGGCGCGCAAGGTTAGGCAAGTGCTGGACGCTGGGAATTGAATATTGTATATTCAATCTTCAATATACAATATTCAATTTTCACTCACTAAGGAGTAACGAAAATGGCAAACATTCTGATTGTAGATGACGAAGAGCCCATCCGACGTCTATTAAGTATAATACTTTCAAAGGGCAGATACGAATATGCTCTGGCTGCTAATGCGGCAGAGGCCCGTAAATTAATTAAAAATCGGAATTTCGAGCTGATCTTATGCGATGTAACTATGCCGGGGGAGTCCGGCATTGATTTCATCCGACATGTTGCGGCCGAATATCCGGACACAGCGATAATGATGATGACAGCGGTGGATGATCCGGCGGTTGCCGAAACAGCACTGGAAATAGGGGCTTATGGGTACATGATTAAGCCTTTTAACCCCAATGAGGTGCTCATTAACATCAGTAATTCCCTGCGTCGTCGAGAGCTTGAACTTGCAAGTCGAGTTTACCGCAGGGGACTGGAACAGAAGGTTGAAGAACGCACCGCTGAACTGCGGGAAAGCCAGAAAAGCCTTCGGTCCATTGTAAACAAAACCTCTAGCGGGATAATCATAGTTAACAGGGAGGGAGTTATTAAGTTTGTCAATCCAACTGCGGAATTTCTCTTTGGGAAAAAGGCAGATGAATTAATAGGTACTATATTCGGCCTTCCTCTTGTTGCAAATGAGAAGATGGAGCTTAATATTATTATGGAAGATGGAAAAACCGGAGTAGCTGATATGCGCGTGGTGAAAACAAATTGGCGGGGTGAACCCGCATGTCTTGCAACGCTTTTCGACGTTACAAACATAAAAAAGGCCGAAGAAACATTGATTAAAGCTAATAAGGAACTTGTAAAACTTGCTCAAATGAAGACAGAATTTATCTCTATAGCTTCGCATGAACTCAGAACCCCTCTAACTTCTATAAAAAATGCAATCGATATCCTGTCGTCTAAAAAAGCAGGGGAACTCAATGCAAAACAGGAACAATTTACAGCAATGGCAGCTCGCAATATTGACCGGTTAGCTTTATTACTTAATGATATCATTAATATCGCCAAATTAGATGCGGGCAGAGTAGAACTTGACCTTGCAGAGCTGGATCCGGCCTCTATTTTTCAAGAGGTTGTTGACACATTTAAACCTCAGGCAGAGGCAAAATCCCAGACACTTGAAATAGATTATAATAGTTTAGATAATGTCCCGACAGTTTATGCAGATTATGCAAGGATTGAGCAGATCATGAATAATCTTATAAGTAATGCCCTGAAATTTACTCAGGAAGGAGGCAGGGTTGTCCTGAGCGCACGAGCGATTTCGGACTTCGATTCCGCAATCCGCAATCCGCAGTTGAGATAAGCGTAACAGATAATGGGCCAGGCATTTCGGTTGATGATCAAAAAATGGTTTTTGAGAAATTTTACCAGGCTGGTCATACCTTGGATCAGAAACCGAAAGGCAGCGGACTTGGCCTTAATATTTCCAAAGAACTGGTAGAGGCTCATGGCGGAAAACTTTCGATAGAGAGCGAACCAGGCAAAGGATGCAGGTTTTTCTTTAACCTTCCTGTTTTTTCACCTGAAACCGTTGAAATGTCTATGTTGGAAATGGAAATTCGCAAACATATAAATTCCCCGCCATTCTCACTATTATGTTTAGATCTTAAAGGGATTGGACCATTGAGCAAGTATCCCAAAGACTCAGAAATCCACAAACAGCTTCCGGCGCAATTAAAAGATATTGTTGATAGAGTGATTCGACGGGATTCCGACAGGATTATCATGCAACCGCATTTTGGAAGGTTGATCATAGTATTGACAGGGACAACAAAAGCAAGCTCTATGATCGTAAGAACTAAACTCGAGAAAGCTTTTCATGAGAATTCTGTCTTTTTTGATGAGGGCGCCCGGCTGCCATTTTCTATGATTCATAAGCCTGTTACCTTTCCTGAAGATGGTAAAATTATGAAAGAACTTTTAAGAAAAGCTTATGCATCGTAATCTATTAAAACATTAGAGTGTAACCAAAATTAAGCAAATATACTATGCCCGCCTTTCTATTTGCTTCCACAGTTTCTCTATATACGTCCAATGGACTGAAAAACGCCTGTTGACCTTGAGAAATTCAGCGATCAACCGAAAGCTGAAACCCTTATCTCGCAGCATCTTAATTTCCTGGCTATGCATTAGGATCT
>DATKWZ010000030.1 GCA_035529315.1 Anaerolineae bacterium | reverse complement strand
GATTCTTTAATCGATTTGCCTGTTTTTCGTTGTTTATCTTTTTCCGATTTTTGAGGAGTAATTAACAAATCATCAAAAAAGGTCTTAAATTCATCAAGAGTAAGCGGCGCAAGCTCCTCGGAAAGTCCAAGATAATGCCTTGCCCATAATGTCAGTATAAAATTTTTATATGTTATTGTCCTTTTGCCGGTGGCTTCAAACTTAATTGCCGTCAGGGAGAGAAAATCATCAAGGGCTATAATTTCATTTAATACCTTTTCAGTATCTTTGATATCTTCAATAGAAGAAAACTCCCTGTAAATAGAAGAAGTTGTTTTATAATTATCATAAAACAGCGGTTTTTTAATCAGCAGACCTCCCAGCATACCCAGCCATTCTTCGTCCCAGAAGCTGAGGGGCAGGCCATTTTTTGCAAACCAGCTTTTTGAGCGCCATTTCTCAGCCTTCCATTTAAGCTCAAGGGCAAGAGTGTATCCAGCCTGGAAAATGTGTGAAAGCATATATTTTTGTATTAATGCGGCGCTTTGGTTTGCATCTAACGTCTTGTCTGTTCCGGTTAAACGCTCAAGCCCGATGCTTATATATCCGCAGGCCTTTTTTACCACATTTCTTAATTCATCCCTGTTGCTGACGTTTTTTTGATCAGCCGCTATAATCTGATTAGCCAGACCTGCAAATTCAGCCTGAATTTGCAGCAGAGCACCTTCTGCGTCAATCGTTTGCAGGGCATCTGTAAAAAGGTTGCGTCCTTGAAGCATCCCGGCAGCATATACAGGCACAGGAAGATGTAAATCCAGGCCGGAACCAACCAAAGCATGTTTTCTCCCATGCTTGTGAATGTCCTGAGGTTTTAACGGTTGATAGATGCCTATTGCTTCATCAAACGGCAGAAATCCTTTTTCCGCAAGCCTGACATTTCGCAGCCTGTAGTCTTCTTCTTCCGATTCAGCAGGAATAACGCTTGAAGACTCAAGCAGAACATTATGATATGTTATGAGATCATAGGCAGCAAGGCTACGCATAAGATTTCCCAGAAATTTATCGCGTATTTTTTGAAAGTCACCATCTGATTTTTCCTCAAAAGGATAGTCTACAAATCTTATATAAAAGGTATCGTCAATCGTGAAAAAGCCTTCGCCTAAATCTGAAGGGTCCTGATCATGCTCCCTGATTATTACCTCGATATTTTTGAACAAATAGAATTCAATGAATTCTAATTTTTTTCCTAAAAACCATTTGATAAACCGATCAGGGTGGGCTCGAAAGAGCAAATCAAGCCATTTTGTTACAGACCTTATTTCAATTCTGTCCTTTTTCCAAACCTCTATATCAAGCATGTATTCCCACTGCTTGTCGGAAGCAAGCGACAACACGGTAAGAGAATCATCAAGCCCTATATCATGTACCAGAAAATATAGATCTTCTTCCGGAAATGCATGCACGATGGCAGATGGATTAGGAGCATCCAGAATATAATCCAATGCCTTGTCCGGCGGAAGAGAAAGTATCTCTTTTCTTTGCATAGACAGCCTTTGGGCTAAATTCATTGACTTTTTAATTTGTGTGTCTTTTTTCATATATTTCTCTCCCAGCGCGCAAATTTAAGCAAAAGGACCATGCCGGGAATGGCGATCAGGGTGCATGCGATAAAAAAAGCTTCCCAGCCGATATTTTTAGCAAGAAAGCCTGTCGGGGCCGAGGCCAGCACTCTTGGGATTCCCATCAGGCTGCTTAAAAGAGCGTATTGTGTGGCGGTAAATCTTTTATTTGTAATACTTGCCATAAATGCCACATAAGCGGCGGTTCCCATGCCGCTGCTTAGATTTTCAAAAGCAATAACGGCTGACAGAGCCGGAACGCTGTAACCGATACGCGCCAGAACAGCAAAACCTGCCGTTGACAAGGCCTGTAGAAAACCAAAATACCAGAGGCTGCGGTTGATTCCCATACGCAGCATGACCGTTCCTCCGATCAGGCTGCCTGCAATTGTTGCCCAGAAACCGAATAGTTTAACGACAGCGCCGATTTCCGTTTTTGAAAATCCTATATCAAGATAAAAAGGTATAGTCATGGCGCTGGCCATGGTGTCGCCGATCTTGTAAAGCAGTATAAATGCCAGTATATACAAAGCCCCATGACGACTGAAATACTCAACCAGGGGGTCAAAAACAGCCTCTTTTATTGTTTCAGGAGCTCCGGCGGTCAGCTCAGGTTCATGTGCAAAGATAGTTGTAAGAATACCGGGCAGCATACAGCATGCCATTATTAAATAAACCATGGAAAACGGGATATGATCGGCCAGAATTAAGCCCCCTCCAGAAGCAAGCAGCATCCCGATCCTGTATCCGTTGATATAAAGAGAGGACCCGAGTCCGAGCTCATCATCAGGAAGGTCCTCTCTTCTATATGCATCCACAACAATATCCTGGGAGGCGCTGAAGAAGGTCACCAGAAAAGCAGCAAAGGCCAACATCCACGGATTTTCTTTTGGATGAGTAAAGCCAAGCCCTGCGATGGCTAACAACAACGCTATTTGAGCTATCAGCAACCATCCTCTGCGGCGGCCCAGAAAGGGGAGGGTAAAACGATCCAGAAAAGGGGCCCATAGAAATTTCAAGGTATAAGGAAGGCCAACCAGGGCCATCATTCCGATTACGGCCAGATCCACCCCTTGTTCTTTCATCCATGCCTGTAATACGGTTATGGTCAAAAGAAGAGGCAGGCCGCAGGAAAAACCCATAAGAAGAGTTATCAGCATACGGCTGCTGCAAATCGTATAAATTATGGGTTTTTGCTTTACAGGCTGCACGTTTTTTAATAGCAATCCAGAATGATATCAATTAATTTTCTTTTGGGCACATGATGAACCCCTTTGCCATCCCTCCAGTACTTGATGTTATTAACAATACTCGATGGACTATCGGAATCAACAACTTCTACTTTAACCTTTTCTTTGGGCTTTCCGATTGCAAGGACAAGAAGTATTTTATACTTAGGCGGTATGTTAAGAATTTTACGGAGTTTTCTCCGGTTTACCGATCCGATAATGCATCCTGCAAGGCTCTTTTCCCTTGCGCCAAGCAGCATGCTCTGGCTTGCAATCCCATGGTCGCACCCAAAATTTTTTCTGATATCTGTATTACCGAGAATGATTATATAGGCTGCCGGCCTTTCTCCATCCTTTGGGCCGGGCCAGTCTTTGATATATCCAGCCCAGGCAAGGCAGGAAAATATGAGGCCATTTTCCACGGGATTGCTGGAAAGGATGTAGTTTAACGGCTGCAAGTTTGCCGCGGAAGCCGACAGCCTTGCAAGATTTACCAGGCCCTTTAAAGTCTTTAAAGACACTGCGTGGTCCTGGTAAAATCTTCTACAACTTCTGTTTTTTTTAATCAGGTCTGCAATCATTTTACTCACCATTACATTTAAATTTTAATTGAGCCGGCATATTCTGGCGTATCCAGGTCAGGGCTTTGTCAAATTCATCCCTTAGCTCCCTGAGAGCCTTCCCTCTGTGACTCACACGGCTCTTTTCCTGCATCGTTAATTCTGCGAAGGTCTTTTTAAGCGGCGGATAGTAAAAAACAGGATCATATCCAAATCCATTTGAGCCGGCAGGCTCTCTGGTTATCAAGCCTTCGCAGCGGGCTTCATATGTCAGAGCAGCCCCTGTTGGAACAGCAATCGATATCACGCATTCAAAGGCCGCCCTGCGGTCGGTCTTATCTTCCATTTCCTGCAGCAGTTTGTCCCGTCTTTGCTTATCTGTTGCGTTTTCTCCGGCATAGCGGGCTGAATGAACTCCCGGAGCGCCTCCAAGAGCCTCGACCAGCAACCCTGAATCATCGGCCAGAGCCGGCAACCCTAAAATTCTTGCCGTAAAGCTTGCTTTTTTGTAAGCATTTTCATCAAAGGTATCTCCGTCCTCTTCAACCTCTGGAATAGGACCAAAATCGCCCAGGTTTTTAATATTAATCGGAAACCCCTTTAAAAGGTCTCTAATTTCAGATGTTTTGTTTTTGTTTCCTGTAGCGATAACCAGGGTAATTAAATTGTTCATTTTTGTTTATCCTGTTTAATCTTTTTAAACCGTGAACCGACAACTGTAAACCGCGAACTGTTACCTTATATTTTATAATTCAAGACCAGGCTGTTGTAAAGTCTTTTAGCGAGACTTTCGAAAACGCCCCCGGTCTCTTAGCATCTCAATATCCGATTCTTTACATGCTTTCTCTTATATCCCATAATATATTCCTCTTATAAAGAAAATATATAGTGTTAATATGCAGATTTTTTCTGCTTAATACAATAGTTAGCCACAGGAAAGGAAGACTGATATTTGAAGGTCAAAATGAGGAACAAATGGGGGCAAGTCTGCCTTTGACTCATGGAAGACAATACTAGGCAAAAACCTTAATAACAGAAGAGTTTAAAAGCTTAAAAAATACGACAGAAAAATAAAAGACAGATAGAAGAAATACAGAAAAGTATTAATAAGGGTCAAAGACATACTTGACCCAGTTTTTTTAGGTTAAAAGATAGTTATTTACTTGTTTATTCAATTAATATATAGTATCTTGAATTTATTTTGGTCTGTTTTTTGAACCTCAAAGAGGAGGAACAAGTGAACAATAACTGGATTACAAAAAAATAAAGCCCCATTTCTTCAGTCACATGAAGTGTGGGGTTTTTTGCTTCACAGCCTTGGACCTGAAACTCGAACTAAAAAAGAACTCAGCTGCTATCTTCCTGCGATACAAACTCATAAACTGAGAAGCATTCCAAAAATAAAATATTAATAAGTGATTAAAATCAAGAAATAAGCGACCAATAGCTGATATCATTGATTCATTGCCTTACAATTAAATGGTTCAATGTATAATTATTAAAACAATTTTAATCATTGCATTAATTCTATCTTCCTTTGAAAAAATGGACAAAAAAATATCCACCAGAAGTTTGTAAAAACCTTGAGGTTGGCAGCGGTAATCGAAGGAATTAAATGTATTAATGGAATAGAAAAAATCAGAACGCCGCCTGATGCTATCACAACATTTTAAAATAACTCGAAAAAGACTGAACACGCCTGTTGTAGAGGACACATGAAGATATTTTATCTACCCAAAGCGGCTATCATGTTTATTCCCATCGTCATACTCACCTTTCTGTCCACCCTCGCCTTTGCCCAGGGGGACACAGGTGGTATGCTGGTAAAGAGCCCCCAGACGGAAGCCTTCGACAAGGGGGCACTGGAAAAACTGAAAAAGATGTCTCCGCAGGAAGTGGAGGACCTCGACAAGAAGCTGGCTCAGGCCCTGACCCTCCTCTATGACAGGGAATACGCAAGGGCCCTTCCCATCTTCAGGGAGATATCGGATCAGGTGGAGACCATGGACGTCATGTTCTGGTTTGCGTCCTGTGCCGCAAAGGCGGGCGAAAAGGATCTGGCCATTACCAAGTTCAGGGACATGCTGGCTATCGAACCCGACCTCCACAGGGTGCGGCTGGAACTTGGTACCGTATACTTCGAGATGGGAAAGTACGACGAAGCCCGCAAGGAGCTAAACGCCGTTCTCGAGGCCAAACCCCTCGAGACTGTGCAAAGCAACATCAAAAGGCTCTTGGCGGCCATTGATGAAAAGACCAAAAGGCTCTTTGTCAACGCAAGGATCTCCCTGGGGGTCCAGAGTGACAGCAATGTCAGTTCCGGCCCCGATCTGGAGTTCATTGATGTCCCCGAAGGCGGAACGATTGTCCTGAGCAACACCCAAAGGTCCTTGAGGGACTGGGTGGGCGTCATCAGCCTGGCGGGAAACGCACTTTATGACGCGGGAGAAAAAAGGGGCTGGATGTGGAACACGACCGGATCCTTTTACCAGACCCACGTAGACCAATATCACAACTTTGATTTCACCCAGTTGCGGTTGACAACCGGACCCTGGCTGGTAAGCAGCAAGAGCGTACTCAAATTGCCTGTCGGCTATGCGAAAAACATCTATGAACATGACCATCTTTATGACACCTTTGACCTGAGCCCGAGTTACGAATACTTTTTTACCCCCGGATTCAGCCTCAGGGGCATGTTCTCCTATTTACGGGACACCTATGATCCCTCGTCTCCTCCGGATGACAAGAGCGGTCAGAACAACATCAACCGGATCTGGGAAATCAACCCCAACTTCTACCTCAACAACCGCAAGGACATCCTTTCCTTCTACATCTCCGACGAAAACCTCAATGCCAAAAACAAAAGGTTTTCCTACGATGCCAACAATCTGGCGGTTTCCTATTTCAAGCGGTTGAACTGGTGGAACTGGGATCTGGAAATCTATACCCGGTATAAATATACGAGAAGGGAATATGCGACGTCCGCCTTTCTGTGGCCCGATGCCTATTTCAGGACCGACAAGAGGCACAATTTCTACGTGGTGTTCAGCAGAAATTTCTCCAATCGCTATTTCGCTTCGATCTCCTACAACCTGATCAACAACAATTCCAACACGGAACTCTATGATTTCAAGAAGGACATCTATGGCTTTAATGTGGGCGTCAAGTTCTAATCTATCAGGTCCATGTCTACGGCCGGGTCTCCGAGGCCGTCCGCTTTTTGCAAAAAGAGGAGGAAGTGCAATGAAAAAGTTTAAGATAGGCTTGCCGGGCTTGTGGTGTTTCTTGATCCTTTGTTTCGCCCTGACAGCGATGGACCTGGGCGCCCGGGTCAATCGGGGCGCCGCCGTGCCGGACCAGGACCTTCCAGGGGCATTGAAGGGTATGGAGATCAAGGACTCTTTTATACCCTCCTCCAACAAGCTGGTCGGTGTCATCCACGATCTCAACGGCACGGTCGTCGTGATCCACAGGGCCACCAGGGAGGCCTATTTCGGAAGATCGGGGGACGCCGTCTTTGAAAACGACGGCCTCAGTACCCTGGCCGATTCTCGTTGTCGCATCCGGTTTTCCAACGACGATGTGGTCACCATGGCCCAGGATTCAAGGTTTGCCGTGGAAGAATACGTGAATCAAAGAAAAGAGGGGAAAAAGAGGTCCCTTTTCAGCATGGTCAAGGGCAAGGCCATGTTTTACTCCATGCGACTATTCCTTTACAAGGACACCCGGTTCAACCTCAAGACCCCCACGGCCGTCGTAGGTGTAAGTGGAACCAAGTTCGGCGCCCATGTCTATTATCTGGAACCGGAGAAGAGGGCTGACAGCGGGAACGCTCTGAGCACCTATATGGCGAAGGCCCAGCCAAGAGAAAATGGTCGGCCTGTAACCGTGGTGGCCAACGGCGACGGCCAGGTCGACGTCAACGGAATTCTCCTCAATCCCGGTGAGACGTTCAATACCATTGACAACGTGAAAAAGTATGATCCTACCGTCATGGCCGATATCCAATACGCCGCCAGGATGAGGCAGGAAGGAGAAAAGATCGGGGAAGGCGTGAAGGCTGAAGGAGAAGAACTCGTAATGGACACCGGAGAGGAAACGACCTTGCGATCGGGCGCCGATAACGCCGAGAACCTGACCGATTTCACCAGCCTCGAAACCGGGACAAAAACGGAAGAAAAAAAGCATGGTTATTTTTCGGCCTTTCTCAAGTACAACAACGGAGAGGTTAGGGACGCCTTTGCCAGCAATTCTCTCCAGCATACCGACCCTATGGACGACGTCTATGCATACGGCGCGGTCAATCCCAGCAACTATTATTTAGCCGACGAGGTGAGCAACGGCGATGAAGTGGATGCCCGGGGGGAGGTCTACCTGGATCCCCCTGGTTCAAGTTCCGACCCCCTAAACATTGAGGGCCTGAGAACATATCTCGGACATTACAACTACCTCCAGTGGGGCTACCACTCGGCGAAAACCCTGCCTGAACTCAACATCGGGGGCACTGTTTACGAACTTATCAACAAGTTCTGGTTTGTCGAGGGCTATCCCACAAAGATCGGCCAACTGGCCGCTCTTTCGGGTGACTATACTTACAGCGGTGTGGTCCGCGGGACCTATTATCCCAGCAATGCGGACATGGAAGGAACCTACAGTTCAAGTGTTAATTTCGGGTCCTCCTCCATCCAGGACTTTAACCTCAATGCCTCCGGGGGCGGTCATACGGTGGGCTTTGTCCAGGCGGGAAGTTCCACTGTTGACAGCAGCGGCCAGTTTATCATTTCAGGGGGAACATTCAGGGTTGATGGAGGCGCTGTTTCCGATTGGGACGTTAATGGGGCCCATTTCGGACCCGGCGCAGCCGAGCAGGCCGGCGCATGGACTGTCGTTTCTGACACTTCGGATTTCGGCGCGTGGGGGGTATTCGCCGGCGAGAAGTAACTTCCGGGCCCCTCAAAAGCTTTGGAAGCTTTGGTGGAAGCTTTGGTGTCACATCTTGATTAGCGCATTAGTTTGACATCTGTTTACGTAGATGCTATTTAAAAAACATGTCGAGATCATGGAGAATTGAATTTAAAGGTGCTCTGTATCACGTTCTTTCACGGGGGAACGAACAGCAGGATATATTTGGGGACGATGAGGACCGGAATTGTTTTATTCGCATTATGGGTGAAATGTCAGATCGCTTTGATGTGAATATTTTTGCCTATGTATTAATGGACAACCATTACCATATTCTTCTTCGAACAAACAATCCCAACCTTTCAAAGGCAATGCAGTGGCTGGGAGTCACTTATACAAGACGTTTTAATAACCGCCATGCCCGCAGTGGTCATCTGTTTCAGGGCAGGTTTAAAAGTCTTATCGTAGAAAATGATGCTTACCTTGTTCGTTTGTCATGTTATATTCATCGCAATCCATTAAGAGCCGGTATCGTTAAACGGCTTATTAATTATAAGTGGAGCAGTTATCCGGTATATGCCTATAACAGAAAGTATCCCGAATGGTTGAAAACAGATACCGTTCTGTCGCAGCTCGGTACAGATAATCCGCAATTAGCCTATCGTAAAAAGGTTCAGAGATATTCAAAAGAGGAAGCATCTCTGTTTGAAGAGCTGCGCTATGGTTTATTTTTTGGGACAGCCGGATTTGCCGATAGACTGAAATCCGGATTTTTGCCTGATTTTAAAAGAAAAGCCCACCCGGAACTGCCTCAACAGATAATGCTGCTTAAGAAGCATGAGCCTGAAAAACTACTGCGAGGCTTATCCGATGCTTTAGAATGTGATCTTGAATCATTCAGAGAATCTTTAAGGATACCGGAAAAAGATAAGGTGGCCAGAGATTTGATGATATATTTTTTGTGGCAAACAGGACGTTTTACAAACCAGAAGATATCAGGACTGTTCGGTCTGTCGTACTCATCCGTTAGCAGGCGAGTTGCTATTTTCAGAGAAAAACTTCGTGTCGATAAAACCTTTAAAAAGGAATATGGCAGAATAAGTGAGTTAATCAAGATGTGACCCCAAAATTTCCCAAAAATTTCCAAAATTTATTAAACGCCTATAAATACAAACTGCGCTAACTGCGGGGTTTGTTGGTTATGTGAAGGAAAATTAAAGAAATGCGTACAATTTTTTTATCAGCTGGAATGTTGTGTTGTAGTAACATATTTATGACGTTTGCATGGTATGGACACCTGAAAAACCTTTCAAGCAAGCCTTGGATAATTGCCGCATTAATTAGTTGGGGGATAGCTCTTTTTGAATATTTAATCCAGGTTCCGGCAAACAGAGTTGGATTTCAAGTTATGAATCTCGGACAACTCAAAATCCTTCAAGAAGTAATAACTCTTTCAGTTTTTGTTCCTTTTTCGGTTTTTTTTATGGAGGAAAAATTACGATTAGATTTTTTATGGGCCGCTCTTTGCATTTTGGGGGCTGTTTTTTTTATCTTTCGTCAAAAAATATTTGGCGCATAACAATATTCGCTCCGCCTGTCATTCTCGCTGGAGCTGACCAGCCCTTTAATGGGTGACACCAAAAGTCCCACAAAGGTTTTGCCCTGTGGCGACCCTCTTGTTTCAGAAAAAATAATTAAGTTTTTATCCGAACATCCCGATAATTTTATTTGACACCTACTTGCCAAAATTTTGGAATCAGCTGCTACCATGATTTGTTTTGGCTGAAATATTGATAGCAATGACCAGATTCAAATGATTTGAACGGCTTATCTGGAGTTATACCCACATATTCGACAATTACAGCTTATGATAAATTAATGCTTTTCCTGGTTAAAGCGCCAAACTGACGAGGAGGATATAGAATGAAAAAAGAAGGTTCAAGGTTTACTGTTGCGCTCAGTTTTGTGGATATAAAGTTTCCGCCGTTTGATGATATTCTGCTGCTTGGCAAAAAGTGCCCGCAAGGAAAGGCAGGTATGTCAAAATGTCTTCACCTTTTAGAGCCGGACAGGTTTGAAATGTTCGAAATTGATGACCCTGTTATTGAAGCGATACTCATAAGCAAAAAAATTCTCAAACGCATGCCGATGAAGAAAATTATCGAGATACTAAAGGCGAAAGTCTTTCCGTTCATTATGATCGGTGAATGCGTAAAGGTAGATTTCAATGTAACTATATATCACGATCAAATAGAGGGAACGCTCTAAAAGAGAAAATGAGAATAAAGCATCTGGTGAAACAGTCGTTTGAAAAAACAAATCCATATGCAGGGATAGAGTCTATTGAAAAGTGCCTGAAAGACAACTCGTTCCTGGTTGTGTTAGATGGCAATTCGTTTTCAGGGATTCTTACCCCCTCTGACATCATCGAATCTCCGCATAATCTTGTGATTGATTGCATGCATGACAAGCCTCGTGTAAATTTTGAGGATGGCATTGGATCGGTTTTGAAATTAATGAAGGAGAGTCAAAATTTTGTGTTGCCGGTGTTCAAAGGCGATGAGTTTGTTGGTATTATCACCCATACGGTTATAACAGATTGTCTCATTGAATACCGAGACGAGCTTAAACAAAAGATTTCCGAAGATAACATCGAACTGACCAAAACCAACAAGCAACTGAAACAGGAAATTGAAGAACGCAAACATGCGGAGGAAGCGCTACAGAAAGCACACGATGAATTGGAACTCCGGGTGGAGGAACGCACTGCTGAACTATTCAAAACAAACAAGGAATTAAAGGAGGAAATACAAGAACGTAAGCATATAGAAAAGGAATTGATTAAAGCTAAAAAAGCCGCGGATGCCGCAAACCACGCAAAAAGCGAGTTTCTGGCAAACATGAGCCACGAAATCAGGACTCCCATGAATGTGATAATGGGGATGACACAGCTTGTCCTTCAAATGGAACTAACGCCAAAGCAGCGGGATTATTTGACCATGGTCGATTCTTCAGCGCACGACTTGCTGACCCTGATCGACGATATACTCGATTTTTCAAAGATAGAGGCAAAAAAGATGGATCTTGATTGTCTCTACTTTAACCTCAGAGCGGCAATAACAGATGTTAAAAACCAAATGATCGCCATGGCCCGCAAGAAGGATCTTCAAATAGAGTCTATTGTTGAAAGCAATGTGCCATCACAGGTTCTGGGTGATGCCCTAAAAATTAAGCAGATTTTGAGAAACATTATTGGAAACGCCGTCAAGTTTACAGAAAAAGGTATTATCATCATTCATGTATCGCTGGACAATGAAACAGATACCCATGTGACTATAAGGTTCTCTATCAGAGACACAGGCGTCGGCATCCCCGGAGATCGGATTGACAAGCTTTTCAAATCTTTTTCCCAGATAAATTCTCATATTACGCAAATTCATCAAGGAACCGGCCTTGGACTTGCCATATCTAAAAAATTAACCGAAATGATGAAAGGTAAAATCGGTGTTAAAAGCGAATCGGACAAAGGGTCAAAGTTCTGGTTTACAGTACCCCTGAAAAAAATAAAAAAGCTTGACCATGCGGCCGAGGATCATGAAATTATTATTTCCGAAGCAATGCCATCAGAAGAGCAAGAAATTAAATTGAGAATTCTTTTGGTCGACGATTCAAAAAACAACCAGGAGGTGGCAAAGGGAATTCTGGCTATTAGAAATTATTTGGTGGTTACCGCAGATAACGGAAAGGAGGCCTTTGAGCTGTTAAAAAAAGAGGAATTCGATCTTGTTTTAATGGATATAAGAATGCCCGTCATGGATGGGCTTGAAACGACAAGGATAATCCGTGAGCCTCAATTCAATGTCCTTAACCCGAGTATTCCGATTATCGCAATGACCGCTTATGCCTTGAAAGAAGACAGGCAGAGATTTTTGGATGCCGGCATGGACGACTATATTTCAAAGCCGATCTCTTCAGAGAGTCTTTTTGATGCAATTGACAGGTTCTTTCCATCGAGCTGAACTTTAGTTAAACTCCCCTCTATCATACTCTCTCCAAACTTTTGAAATCACAATTTGTGGTTTCAGCAAAACAGCAACACGTTTAATAATTTAAGGCGCTCAGCTGAAACAGTTACACAAAAAACTCTGTTTTTGTAGTGACGGTAGTTTTAATTTCATCAAGAGTTTTCTTTAGCACCTCAATAACAGTGTCGCGTATATCGCCGGCAACAACCAGAAACATAACATCATCGCCGACAGACAGGTCTTTGTTTTCAGCGATTTCAATCAGTATTTCTATAATGCCTTTTCTTTTTTTATTTTCTGTTATCACGTTGCGCAGTTTTTCACGATCTACAACAATTCTAAGCCCTGATACTTGACGGCCATCCCGCGATGTGCCGCGCACGACTCCGTTATGGCAAAGGATCATCCCTGTCTTGCTGTAATCAGGGTGTTTTTTTATAGCATTGATAAGATTGTTTAGATTCATAACCACCTCTTGTTTGACGCATTCGTAAAAAGTCTAATTTTGCTCTCTCTGTAACCAATTTTGGGATTCAGCCACAAAATCACTTTTTACGAATACCTCTTATTTAAAAGTATTTTGGATAATTTTTTCTGCTTTGGTCAGATCGTCCGGAGTGTTGACATTAAAAAATGATAATAAATCAGGATCGTTTTCTCGTAATAGATTTTCCGGAAGTTTTTTTACGCGAACCTTTTTAAAAAACTGCCGTATCTTAAGCTCCTTTTTGGATAGTTGCGCTTCAATATGTTTCAGGCATTGTTTTGAATAGACGGCGCAAAGAGGCTGAATCCCTTCCGATGTTTCAGGTAAAACAATGTCCACATCCGACTCGATACTGTTTACGATTGCCTCGGCCATCTCTGTTTTTAAAAACGGGGTGTCACATGCTATAAAAAAGGAATAAGGATTGGTCGAATAAAACAGGCCTGCATGTATTCCTGTCAAGGAGCTTCTAATTGAAAAAAGGTCTGTACCTATATTCAAATCCCATTCCAGATATTGAACCGGATCATTGGTAACCAGAATAATTTCTGCAAACAGTTTGTTAAAAACCTCATATATATGATCCAGTATGCGCTTTCCGCCAATAGAGATAAAAGCCTTGTTTTGTCCTGAAAAGCGGGTGCTTAATCCGCCGGCCAGTATTACACCGCTGCAAGGATATTTCATATTAAGAGTCTCGCCATAAAGTTTGATAGTTTCGCAAAAAGCCAAAGAACCACTTTTTGCGAACCATGTTAAGCGTATGATTAAACAGGCAATTGCTTTAACCTGACACCTGACACTTTACACTTAACACCTGATGAATCCGTTTTTTTACGAATTCATCAATATTGACTTACTAAAAAATAGTATGATAAACAAAAATATCATGCAAAATCAAGGTAATTCGAATCCGCCCGCAGCCATGTTTTTGACAAGTATTTGAACGCAAAGATATATATATTGATCAAGACATGTTTCATGATATAAATGCATAATATGGTGAATCTAAAAACGGTAAATTTTCTTATAGTCGAAGATTCCATGTCTGCCTGAGGCGGACCGCATGGTTCTTCAAAAAATTGGAGAGAATTAATGAGCCAGTATGATATTATTTTGGATGCAGCAGATATAGATCGTATAATGACAAGGATCAGCCATGAAATACTTGAAAAGCACAAAGGGGCTGACAACCTCACGCTGATCGGCATTCACACACGCGGCGTTTATCTTGCAAAGCGTATTCAGGCCGTAATTGATAGGATCGAAGGGGTTTCAGTTCCAACAGGTGATATAGATATTACGATGTACCGCGACGACTGGACAAGAATTAGCCACAACCCCATAGTTCAGGCCACAGATATAACATTTTCCGTAGATGGTAAGCAGATTATATTAATCGATGATGTTCTGTTTACAGGTCGCACCATAAGGGCGGCAATGGATGCGATTATAGATTTTGGAAGGCCTGACCGTATTGAGCTGGCTGTGCTTGTTGATCGGGGGCACAGGGAACTTCCGATTCAGGCAAATTATGTCGGCAAATTTATTGAAACAAGGCTTTCTGAAACGGTAAATGTTTTACTGGCCGAACATGACGGCAAAGACCAGGTCACTATTGCAAAGCTCTCATTATGAGTACAAGAGAACATAAAAAAAAGGCTCCAAAAAGTGTAAGGGCAGCCATAATATCGGTTTCAACCACCCGAACAATTGCGGACGATAAAAGCGGCCTTTGGATAAGCAAGCGGGCTAAAAAGGAGGGGCACGAGGTGGTGTTTCACCGCGTTGTTCCGGATGACAGCAAAACAATAGCGCAAACCGTCATTGAAGTTATAAGCGATTATAAGCCTAATGTTATTTTGCTTACAGGCGGCACAGGCATAAGCAGCAAAGATGTTACCATTGAAGCTGTGCATCCGATGTTTGATAAGGAGCTTACGGCATTCGGCCCTCTTTTTGCCCAGCTCAGTTTCGAAGAGATAGATTCTGCCGCCCTTTTATCCCGCGCTACCGCCGGGGTTGTTAAAGGAACCATTATCTTTTGTATGCCGGGAAGCCTCAAGGCATGTAAACTCGCATGCAAAGCTCTTATTTTCCCTGAACTGGGGCACCTTGTCAAACATGTCTATGAAGACATGCCAATGCCTGAAGATGAACCGGTTTTATAAAAAAGGGCTTCATCTGCGCGTCCCCGTTTAAGGCATCCATTAGCATAGATCGCACATTTTTCTTTCAGGGTTTTTATGGCCGCCCTGTACTGCCCTTCTGAAAGCAGGCCGCTTGCAATTATTTTGTTTAGCGCCTTAATCCGGTATTTGTCCAGTACCGGCAATCTTGAAAGCTGATCTTCATGTCCGCCGCGTTTTATTATAAGAGGTTTATCTATAAGGTATACAGGATAGATGCAGCTTATCCTGAGCCATAGATCATAGTCTTCGCATGCTGGCAGGTCTTCATCAAACAGGCCGACTTTGTCAAAGAGCCCGCGCTTTATCATTACCGCGGAAGGGCTTACCATGCACAGGTCTAAGGAATGTTCAAAAATCATCCCTGATAACTTCTTGTGCCGCTTTTTTGGATTGACCCTTACATTGTTTCTAATCCATATCTCATCGGTCTGGCAAATCAGGGCATCATGATTTTCATTAAAAAAATCAACCTGTGTTGACAACTTGTTTTGCATCCAGAGGTCATCTGAATCAAGAAAGGCGATAAAACGGCCTGACGACAGGGCAATCCCTCTGTTTCTTGCAGCGCTTACCCCCTTATTCTTTTGAGTAAAAGCTGTAATATCATTTTTATATGAGTTAAGAATATCCGGGGTGTTGTCGGTTGAACCGTCATCTATGACAATCAGCTCAAAATCTTCAAAAGTCTGGGTCAGGACCGAATCAATGGCCTCTTTAAGTATCCAGCCACGGTTGAAAGTCGGGATGATTACACTTACAAGCGGATTTTCTCTTTTTTTGTTCATTTACAAAATCCATGTCATAGGCTACAAAAACTAACTGTTTTAAGGTTGTCAGTCACACGGTCGATTGCTTTATAACCGTGAACTTTTGAACCGTGAACCTTGAACGGTTACAATTATCATTTATGGCTTACTAATACCAGGAACTTTTTGAACTGCAAAGGCAATCGCAGGAAATTTATTAAATGCATGATATAAAAGAGCTTACACTGCTTATGAAGGAGCTTGAAAACCAGCTTTCAATCTGCATGCGCTGCGGGATGTGCCAGGCAGTATGCCCGGTCTTTGCGGAAACAGGCCGCGAAGCCGATGTGGCTCGCGGAAAACTGGCGCTTCTTGACGGGCTTGCGCATGAAATGTTCAAAGACCCAAAAGGTGTTTACAAGCGTTTGACCCGTTGTCTTCTTTGCGGTTCCTGTGCAGAAAACTGCCCCAGCCGGGTAAGCATTCTGGAAATCTTTATTAAATCCCGCATGATCCTTACATCCTTTATGGGTCTTTCTTTAGCACAAAAGCTGATATTAAGAGGTGTGCTGGCCTGCCCTGAAACCTTTAACCGTTTTTTGGAATGGTCTATATGGGCGCAGAGACTTTTTACCAAACCAACAGACAAATTTCTTGGGACCTCTTGCGCAAGGCTTGCCTCACCTTTGCTGAGAAACCGTCATTTTATGCCTCTGGCCGATAAACCATTTCACAAATTGCTGCCGGTTCAGCGCACAGGATCCGGTCATTCAGGCATTAAGGTGGGATTTTTTGTCGGCTGCCTTACAGACAAAATTTTTCCAGGAGTTGCTCAGGCTGTTTGCGATGTTCTGGATCATCATGGAGTCGGCTTTTTTATACCGGAGGGTCAAGGATGTTGCGGTGCTCCGGCACTGACTTCAGGTGACAGAGATACCTTTGAGCGCCTGGTTAACTTAAATCTCGAAATATTTGACAAACAGGAGTTTGATTATCTGATTACAGCATGCGCTACCTGCGCTTATACGATAAAAAAGCTATGGCCCATGATGCTTGAGAGGTCTGATCTCAAGTACAGGGTCGAAAAAATGGCGGATAAAACCATGGATATTAATCAATTCCTTGTGTCAAAGATCGGTATTAAAACAGGAGAGAGTAATAGCGATCAATCTATTGTCGTAACCTATCACGACCCATGCCATCTTTCAAAATCTCTTGGAGTGTCAACAGAACCCAGGGCGCTCATCAAGGCCAACCCTCGATACCATCTGCAAGAGATGCCCGAAGCAGACAGGTGTTGCGGGTCGGGCGGAAGCTTTAATTTGCAGCACCATGCCATCTCATCTCAGATCGGAAAACGGAAAGCAGCAAATATCTTAAGCACCGGATGTTCAGTCGTTGCTACAGGATGTCCTGCCTGCATGATCCAGATTTCAGACATGCTTTCCAGGTCGCAAAGCAAAATTATTGTTAAACATCCTGTAGAAATCTATGCTGAGACACTAAACTATATTTGATTTTATCATTACTCTACCCGTTTTCTGATGCAGAACATAGCGGAACACAATAGATTTATTGATTTTTTCACTTTACAAGGTTATAGATGACATCGGAAAGACGCAAGCAAGGAACTCTTCAAAAAGGTAAAAAAGATATGCACATAAAGGACTGGCCTGAAGGAGATCGCCCACGGGAAATGCTTTGGGGACTTGCGGGACATTCTCAACTTTTAAACTTGTGAGGACTATGAGAACGGGGGGGAATTTGCGGGAGGTCCATTGGTAAATCAGTTGTTGGCTTAGCATCTTGATAATATTATAAAATATGACACATCAGCATGCAAAACCAATTCGTAAAAAGCTGCGGGAGTTGGCCGGTCTTGCGCATGAGCGTGAATTGAGCAGAGTATAGGAAGACGATTTTCTCGTCTGCAGTGCGGTCAAGCTGGGTTTTTTGTCCAAAAAAAATGTTCCGGAGAAAGTGGTCGAGGCCATCCTGGATGGCATTATGGGCCTGTTCCAGCTCGACAGGGATTCCCCCTGGTATTTGACGGCACACCTTCCATCTGTAGAAGAAATTCCTTCATCTCTGATCCGCCCCCAAAATTTCCCAGATAGCCGTTGGATTTTATCACGCGATGACAGGGTATGATAAGCGGAAAGGGGTTTCTGGCAAGCGCCGAGCCAACCGCCCTTGCGGCTCCCGGGGGAAGCATGATACGCAAGATCAAAGGGGCGTCATTCTTTTGAACCGCATACCATACCGATTTTCCCTATGGCCGATGGAATTAGCTGATAAAAAACCCCAAATGTTTTGGAAATCATGCAAATATTCCTTTACACGATAACAGACTCAATTTAAAGTTGATGAACTTGTAAAAAGTCAAAAAACACCGTTTCCCGTCATTCCGGCGAAAGCCGGACACGTAGTGAAGCTAAAGCGCTATCCAGTCTTTTCAGGTAGTTGCAACTGCTATGGACTCCGGTTTTCACCGGAGTGACGACTTTTTACGAAATCATCGTTTTTTAGAGGAGTTAAAAAACTAAATGGGCAAAAGTTGCCTGATACTTGGTGAAATTGAAGATTATATTACCGGCAAAACCATAAAAGATACACATGACGAGCGATATAGACAAAAATTGGCGCATTTGCTTGTTAATCATAAAGGGTATCAAAAAAAGGAGATCAAAGCCGGGCATCAACTTCTTGTAAATGTGGGAGATAAAACAGCTGTTATAAATATTGATTTCATGGTTACTTTATCAGGCAGGATCTGCATGATAATAAAATACGGCCCCGGTTCCATGGTAACCAGATGCCGGCCCGCTCTTGCCATATCAAGGCTTGTTTCCGGTTATCAGGTGCCTGTGGTTGTCGTATCAAACGGAGAGGATGCGGAAGTTGTCAGCGGATCAACAGGAAAGGTAATTTCGAACGGCCTTGATTCAATACCTTCAAAACCCGAGCTCCTCGAAATTGCCGGACATGCTGACTTTATATCAATTTCGGAAAAGCAGGCCATGATGGAAGCAAGAATTGTTTATGCATTTGAAATTGATGGGAGCTGCTCAATATGACACGACTTATGAACTATAATTATTTTATGGAAAAAGCGCTTGACCAGGCAAAAAAGGCATTATCAGCCGGAGAATTCCCTGTTGGGTGTGTGATAGTGCATCAGGATAAGATTGTCGCAACCGGATCCCGGGCAGGCACCTCAGGAACCTCCGCAAATGAAATAGACCATGCAGAGATAGTTGCCTTAAGGCATCTTGTCAATTTTAAAGGGGTTTTAAACAAGAAAGAAACAACCCTGTTCTGCACACTGGAACCGTGCCTTATGTGCTACTGCGCTCTTGTTTTAAGCAATATCGGCAAAATTGTTTATGCATATGAAGATGTAATGGGAGGATTCACAAAATCTGATTTGACAAAATTATCTCCTTTGTATAGAAATAGTAAAATTTTAATGATTCCAAATATATTACGTGAAAAAAGCCTGAAACTTTTCAGGCAATATTTTGCAAATCCGAATAATAATTACTGGGCGGGAAGCCTGTTGGCCAAGTATACACTTATACAATAGCACTACAGCGCGAGTTCTTGTTTTTCAGCAATAAGGTTGCACTGTATTTAAATCAATGTTTTAAACCGTATTTTTTTTCTTGCATTTATTAATATTGTTATATATGCGATAGTATTCTATATTAAAATTGTAAAATTTTAATATTTACTACGGTTGATTGAACTGCAACATTAGGAGGTGAAGGCATAGCAATATTCAGACACACAAATAAACCAGAGAGATCAGACAGAACAAACATTAATAACAAGATAAGAGCAAAAGAGGTAAGGGTTATAGATCCCGACGGCAATCAGATCGGTGTTATTCCAACTTATAAGGCGCTCGCAATGGCCAAGGATTTTGGCCTTGATCTGGTAGAAATTTCTCCTAACGCAAACCCTCCTGTTTGCAAAATAATGGATTATGGGCGGTATAAGTATCAACTAACCAAGAAATTGCAGGAAGCCAAAAAAAAACAAAGCTCATTTCAGGTAAAAGAGATAAAAATACGTCCAAAGACCGGGAATCATGATCTCGTGACCAAGATCGGTCATATAAAGAAATTTATAGGCAATAAGGATAAGGTCAAGATAACAGTCGTTTTCAGAGGCCGGGAAATTACTCTGTCTCAGTTCGGCAGGGATTTGTTGGCACAAATTGCCGAAGAAACCAAGGACATAGCATTTGTTGAGCAGTTTCCCAAATTTGAGGGACGCAACATGATGATGATTCTATCGCCAAAATAATAACCGGAAACCGGATTATTTATTAATAATCATTTCCTTAATGAGGCCTTTGAAAGAAGGTTTCGATGGCGTGGGCCGGCATTTGTCAATCGCTCACGCCATCGATTTTTGAGCTGTAAAGGAGAAAATATAACATGCCAAAGATTAAGACAAATAGAGCCGCTGCAAAGCGTTTCAAGAAAACAGGCACAGGTAAATTCGTCTTTTCAAAATCGCATTCAAGTCACATACTGACTAAAAAGACCACTAAACGTAAAAGGTCTTTAAGGAAGAGCCAGATTATAGACAAATCCAACAAAAGGGAAGTGCGGCTGCTTCTTCCTAATACATAGGTTGAGGCCAATGACGAATAACAGTAGTGTTGCAAAGCTTTCAAGCTGAGTTATTTTAACAAGGTAGCCGAACTAAATATTATTGAGGAATAAATTATGCGTATTAAAAGAGGTTTTAAAGCAAGAAAACGTCGCAACAAGGTTTTAAAATTAGCAAAAGGGTTTCGTGGAGGCCGCAGCAAACTATTTCGCACTGCTGCTGATGCTGTAGATAAAGCACTCATGTATGCTTATAGGGATCGAAGAGCTCGCAAAAGGGATTTTCGCAGTCTCTGGATTCTCAGGATTAATGCAGCAACCCGCATGAATGACATGTCATACAGTAAATTCATCCACGGGTTAAAGGTCGCAAATATCGAGCTTGACCGCAAGGTGCTTGCAGAGCTGGCAATATCCGATCCTTTAGCATTCACACAGATAGCCGGCCTGGCTGCGCAACAGATATAAATTCTGAGTAACCATCAAAACCCAACATGCTTCGGTCATTGCATGGTTTATTGAAAAAACTGTGGGCCGATAACTGTAAACAGTTACAATTTTTTTATACCCTATGATAAGGGATGTAAAACAATAAGTGAATAAAAGCATAGAACAGATTAAGGAGGATGCGCTTAAAGAGATTGAAGCCGCTTCTGACACCAAAAAGATTAATGATCTTTCTGTAAAATATCTGGGGCGAAAAGGGGCTGTTACTCAATTCTTAAGAACTATTGCAAGCCTGCCAGAGGGGAAAAGAGCAGAAGCGGGGAAAAAGACTAATGAAATAAAAAAGAGCCTGGATGAAGCATTTAAGGAAGCATTAATACGGATAGAAAACAGGTCAGCGGCAATTGAAGACAGCATTGATGTTTCGATGCCCGGAAGAATTGTAAGCCATGGTTCTTTGCATCCCATTACACAAATTACCCGGCAAATATGTGATATTTTTTCCAGGCTGGGTTTTGCTATAGCTGAAGGACCTGAAGTTGAAACAGATTATTATAATTTTGAAGCTCTTAATATCCCGAAAAATCATCCTGCCAGGGATATGCAGGATACATTTTATATATCACAAAATATAGTTCTACGAACTCATACCTCTCCAACTCAGCCCAGAATAATGGAAAAGCAGAAGCCTCCATTAAGGATTATTGCTCCAGGCAAGGTTTACCGGTGCGATTCCGATTTAACACACACCCCTATGTTTCACCAGGTGGAGGGCCTTCTTGTGGACACACGCGTGTCTTTCGGAGATCTCAAGGGAATACTTACCACCTTTATTCACCAGATTTTTGACGAACAGACAAGCCTGAGATTTCGCCCCAGTTTCTTCCCTTTTACAGAACCAAGCGCCGAGGTTGACATACGCTGCGTCATGTGCAGGGGAAAGGGATGCAGGGTCTGCTCACAAACGGGATGGCTCGAGATAATCGGCGCTGGCATGGTTCATCCCGCTGTGTTTGAAAATGTCGGATACGACACATCTATTTTCACAGGATTTGCCTTTGGGATGGGGATAGAACGAATTGCCATGCTGAAATACGGAATTGATGACATCCGCAAATACTATGAGAATGATTTAAGATTCTTAAGGCAGTTTTAATATGAAGGTTAGTTTAAGCTGGTTAAAAGACTATATCTCCGTTGATAAGAATATTGATGACTTAGCCGATGCTCTTACCATGGCCGGCCTTGAAGTCGAATCTGTTTCAGACAGATACAGCTATCTCAATACCGTTGTCATAGGCCGTGTTGTAGAAATCGAAACACATCTCAATGCCGATAAGCTTAAACTTTGTCATGTGGATATAGGCAACAGGGTTATTCCTGTTGTTTGTGGCGCGCCAAATGTAAAAAACGGTATTCTTGCACCATGCGCTCTGCCCGGCACTGTTTTTCCGAACGGAACCATACTGGAAAAATGCTCTATCCGGGGAGAGGTGTCGGAAGGAATGCTTTGCAGCGCCGTTGAATTAGGGCTTGGAGCAAACAGCAACGGCATAATGGAGCTCGAAGAAAGTTTTGATGTTGGAGATAAGCTTCATCAAGCGCTTAACCTGTCAGACCATGTGCTTGAAATCGACCTCACTCCAAACAGGCCGGACTGTCTCAGTATAATTGGGACAGCACGTGAAATTGCTGCATTTCAAGCTACAAAGCTAACCTGCCCTGAGATCAGCCTCCCTGAATCTGATGGAGATATTGCAAACTTTACTTCGGTTAAAATATTAGATCCTGATCTTTGCCCAAGATATAGCGCACGGCTTGTTTTTGATGTTAAAATTGCGCCGTCACCTTTCTGGCTTCAGGACCGCCTGATATCGATAGGGTTAAAGCCGATAAACAATATTGTTGACATCACTAATTTTGTAATGATGGAAACCGGCCAGCCGCTTCATGCCTTTGATTTTGACCGCCTTGCAAAAAATAAAATTATTGTCAGAACAGCTGAAAAAGATGAAATTTTTACAACTCTTGATAGAAAAGAGCACCCTCTTTCTCCGGAAATGCTCATGATCTGTGATGGTGAAAAACCGGTGGCTCTTGCAGGCGTTATGGGTGGATTAAATTCTGAAATCAAACAGTCCACAACAAGGATTTTGCTTGAAAGCGCGTATTTTGATCCTGCCTGCATTCGCAGGACTTCTAAAAAAACAGGGCTTGCCACAGATGCGTCCCACCGTTTTGAACGTGGAACAGATCCTAAGGGCACGATCACGGCATTAAACCGGGCAGCGCAGCTTATCTCCGAAATCTGCGGGGGCAATCTGATCGGCGATGCAATTGATGAATATCCAAAACCTGTGCCTGACAAGGTGATTACCATGAGCGCCGACTCTACAAATCGCATGTTGGGCACTGAGTTAAGCCAAAATGATATTAAGCAACACTTAAGTTCCATTGAATTTAAGGTTGAAAAGATTGACGATGATCAGCTTCGAGTTATTCCGCCATCTTTCAGGGTGGATATAAATAGATTTGAAGACCTTGTAGAAGAAATTGCGCGTCTTTACGGTTATAACCATATTAAAACAACCTTTCCTCTTATAGCAGCCGAAGCAGTTAGACCGTCAAAAAAAATCGATTCAAGGTATCATATCAAGCGCCTGCTTGTGAGTTTTGGTTTTACCGAAACGATAACTTATAGTTTTATCAATAAATTATCATGCGATCGCCTCGAACTTAAATCAAATGATCAGAAAAGACGCTTAATGAACATTTTAAATCCAATTGCAGAGGATCAATCGGTTTTGCGGACATCACTTATTCCAGGCCTGCTTGAAACAATGCATTACAACATGGCTATGCAGAATAAGAATCTTAAGCTTTTTGAGATCGGCAATGTTTTTTTCAATACCGGCAAAGAGGACAGCCAGCCTGATGAGATTGAAATGCTGGCAGGCCTGTGGACTGGAAATAGAATGGATGACTCCTGGCTTTCCATGGGAAAAAGCTGTGATTTTTATGATATAAAAGGGGCTGTTGAAGCTTTTTTAAGAAATCTGTGCGTAACAAACGTAAAGTTTACCCGCATGCAGCCTGAAGACTGCTGCTATACGAAACCCGGATATACAGCCCAACTTTTTGCTGGAAATAAATCAATAGGCATTCTCGGAGAGATTCTTCCTCAGGTGCTTAAGAATTATGATCTAAAACAACAGGCATATATTTTTGAACTTAATGCCGACAATCTTATTGAACTTATACCTGATATTAAGTCGGCAAAACCGCTGCCAAAGTTTCCATCAACATCCAGAGATGTTACCCTGATTGTCGATAAGGATATCGAGGCATTTAATATTATAAAAAGTGTTGAAGTTCTTAACGAAAATCTGGTAGAAAATTTACATTTGTTTGATGTTTATGAAGGCAGTCCGATCCCTGCCGGCAAAAAAAGCATCTCACTTAGAATAACATACAGGTCGGCCTTTGAAACACTTGAAGATAAAATAATAAATTCCCTGCACAAGGATATTACAGGCAAGCTGATAAAGGGATTTGATGCAATACTTCCTGCCTGATTAATTTTTTACATATGCAAAATAACAGGCCATATCAAAAAGAATTGCCGGACAAACTATACTTTAAGATCGGAGAGGTTGGCGAACTCGCAGAGCTTCCAACGTCCGTATTACGATTCTGGGAAACCGAGTTCACAAAGATAAAACCAAAAAGAACATCTTCAGGCCAGAGACTGTACAGCAAAAACGATGTTGAGCTTATCCTGAAAATCAAGCATCTCTTACATAACAAAAAATATACTATCCAGGGAGCAAAGCAGCATCTTAAATCCAAAATTCCTGAAGAAGAGTCAAATTCTTCATCAAACATACTTGATGACATCCGATCAGAACTTAAAAGCATCCGAGATCTTCTTGCCTGATCATTAAAGTAAGACATTTGAACCACAATAGAAAATTTGAAAGGTAAACAATGAAACAAAAATATTTAATCCTTAAAAATGAGGAAAAAAACGAGTTGATAATTAGAGAATTCCTGGAAATAAATAAAGAGCACTTTTCACTTGTCTGCGAGGAAACATACGATAAGAATGACATAGAAGCGGCTGTTGCAAAAGGCAGGAAGCATCTGGTCGAAGCGTTGAGAACAAATAATATGTTTCCTGTTGGGTTATATGCAGACAAATTAGCCGAAGCTGTTATAAGTATATATAGCACGGAATACAAAGAGCCCATTAAACTTTTTTTTGATGATGCCGCATCGTTTTCAAAAACAATAGAAGTTAGTATGGATTTAGAAGAGGTTGAAGATAAGGTGCTTGGGGATGATGAATTGTTTGAGGATGGTTTTGATAGTCATAAAATATTAAAAAATGTTTGCTCCATTAAAGTGGCGGATGATGAGCCGGATGATGATGTGATTGATTCTGAAGAAGAAAATTAAAGCTTCAGAGCTATCCTCGAAATATTCTCATATGTAAATAAAGTAGCCGAATCGATTGAGACCACGTATGGTTCCCGCGAGGATTAATCCACGGAGTTTTTTTGTTTAACTTTCTTCTTGACAGGAGTACCGAATCAAACTTATAAGTTACAAAAATGGATGGGCTGGTAAAAAGTTGTTTTATACGTTACGCCTTCGATTTTTATAAATTCGTCAAAATTTGTTTAACGTACAGAAAAAGGCAACTATGTCGAAAGACATTGGCGCAAAACCACGAGTCTACAGCCGCAAGGTCATGATTGTCGGGTTACCAAAGGTACGATATGATGTAAAAAAAAACGCCTTTGGTAGAAAGATACCAGAGGCGTTTTTTTTGTGAGTTTACCTCCTAACAGGTTATGGTAATGGCGTATATCGATAACAGGATAATAAAATTGCCAAACTTACACTTAATCGATAAATATAATCGATGCTTGAACTATTTGCGCATATCTATTACCGACCGTTGCAACCTGCGATGCATATACTGCGCTCCTGATGATCTGCATCAGCTCCTTCCGTATAAAGAAATTTTAAGATATGAAGAAATACTGCGTCTTGTCAGAATCGGGGCGCGGCTGGGGATATCCAAGGTCCGAATTACCGGTGGAGAACCGCTTATACGAAAAGGGGTTTACGATTTCCTGGGCGAATTAACTAAGATAAATGGCCTTGCGGATGTGTCTCTAACAACCAACGGTATTTTGCTGAGAGATAATATTAAAAAAATTAAATCTGCCGGCATAAAACGAATCAATGTCAGCATGGATACATTAAACAGACAAAAATATAAAGAGATAACAGGGCACGACATGTTTGATCAGGTCTGGGAAGGTATAGAATCAGCGCAAAGAGAGGGTTTTAATCCTATAAAAATTAATGTCGTAGCCCTAAATGGAATCAATGATGATGAATTAACAGATATCGCTAAATTATCCTTTTCTTATCCATTTCATATTCGATTCATCGAGTACATGCCAATAGGAATTCCTCATATTAAGAATATCGGCAAGCAATTGCTTGCTCCTGAAATAAAAAAACGCATCAATGAATTAGGGGAATTGATTCCTGTTAAAAATGGAATCAATGACGGCCCTGCAAGGCGTTATAAGTTTAAAGACGCAAAAGGGGAAATAGGTTTTATTGATGCAATAAGCCGCCATTTCTGCAATCAATGCAATCGGTTGAGATTAACGGCAAGCGGCCAGCTGCGAGCATGTCTTTTGTCAGATTATCAAGATGATCTTAAAGGTCCTCTCAGAAAAGGATATCTTGACAGCAGTCTGGCCGATATTTTTCTACAAGCTGTAAGCCACAAACCATTTGATCACAACATTGCCTGTGATCACCCCGGCGAAGTTGCAGGGCAAATGTCGGCAATTGGTGGATAATATTAATTAATATTAACCGGAGATTTAAAAAGGAGGTAGGTTTTATGAATGTTACTCGAAGGAAGTTTATCCAGATTACTGGTGCTTCCGTTGCCGGTCTTGCTGTAAGCGGTTGCGGTTTGGGAGTAGATCTTACGCCGATCAAAGCCCATGCGCAGATGCTCAAGACAAAGTATGCCAAGGAGACCACCACAATCTGCTGCTATTGCGCGGTGGGATGCGGTGCTATTGTGCATACCAGCAAGAAAGGCGACGGACGTGTCATCAACATCGAAGGTGACCCGGACCATGTCATCAGCAGGGGTTCGCTCTGTTCAAAGGGAGCTTCAATTTCTCAGCTGACCGAGAATGAAAATAGGCTTGTTGAACCCATGTACAGAGCGCCGTATGCTAAAGAGTGGAAAAAGGTTTCCTGGGACTGGGCGCTAACCCAAATCGCCAAAAGGGTTAAGGAAACAAGGGATGCGGCATTTGAACACAAAAATGCCAAAGGGCAGGTGGTAAACCGGACGACAAACATTGTTTCGGTAGGAAGCGCTGCCATGGACAATGAGGAGTGCTGGATTTACCAGGCGCTGATGCGAGCGCTCGGACTTGTCTATATTGAACATCAGGCCCGTATCTGACATAGCGCTACTGTTGCGGCTCTGGCAGAGTCGTTCGGACGCGGCGCAATGACAAATCACTGGATTGACATCAAAAACAGCGATTGCATACTTATCATGGGGAGTAATGCTGCAGAAAATCACCCCATATCATTCAAGTATGTTACCGAGGCTCAACAAAATGGCGCAACGCTCATCAGTGTTGATCCAAGGTTTACAAGAACATCTTCAAAGGCCGATATCTACGCTCCTATGCGTTCAGGTACGGATATTGCCTTTCTTGGTGGTATGATAAAGTATATAGTGGACAACAATCTCTATAATAAAGAGTATGTGGCCAATTATACAAACGCCCCCTTTATAGTTGGAAAGGACTTTAAATTTAGCGATGGTCTGTTTTCCGGCTATGAAGCAAAAAACAGTAAATATGACAAGGGCAAATGGTCTTTTGATATGGACGCAAACGGTGTACCCATGTTAGACCGTTCTTTAAAAAACAGCCGTTGCGTACTGAATCTTTTAAAACAACATTACAGCAGGTATAATACAAAGCTGGTTTCCTCTATTACCGGAACCCCGGAAGCCGATCTCCTGAAAGTTTACAAGGTTTATGCTGCTACCGGCGCTACAGGAAAAGCCGGCACATCCATGTATGCCATGGGTTGGACTCAGCATACAGTAGGCGTCCAGAATATCCGGACAATGGCGATAATACAGCTTCTTCTTGGCAACATGGGTGTTGCAGGCGGTGGTATTAATGCTCTGCGAGGCGAGTCAAATGTTCAGGGTTCCACAGATCAGTGTCTGCTGTGGCACATCTGGCCCGGATATCTTAAAACACCGAGGGCTTCAAATGTGTCTCTTGCCGAGTATAACAAAAAGTGGACTCCAAAGAGCAATGATCCGCTTTCAGCCAACTGGTGGCAGAATTATCCAAAATATTCTGTCAGCCTTCTGAAATCGTTCTTTGGTGAAAAGGCCACAAAGGCAAACGATTTTGGGTATGACTGGCTGCCTAAGGTTGAGGATGGGACCGATTATTCCTGGTTGAGCCTCTTTGATGTAATGTACAAGGGCACTGTTAATGGTTTCTTTGCCTGGGGTCAGAATCCGGCCTGTAGTAGCTCCAATGCCGGAAAAGTCCGCGAGGCCATGAAAAACCTTGACTGGATGGTTAACGTCAACCTTTTTGACAATGAAACCGGCTCCTTCTGGAAAGGTCCTGGCATGAATCCTTCCACAATAAAGACCGAAGTCTTTATGCTTCCGGCATGTGTGTCTGTTGAAAAGGAAGGAAGTATTACCAACAGCGGCAGATGGATGCAGTGGCGCTATCAGGGGCCGAAACCGCTTGGAAACAGCCTTTCTGACGGAGACATCATAATGGAGCTCGGCCAGAAGATCAAAGAGATTTATGAAAAAGGCGGCGCTTTTACCGAGCCCATACTCAACCTGAAATGGGATTATACGACGGACGGCCTGTATGATCCGCACAAGGTAGCTAAAGAGACCAACGGCTACTTCGTGGAAGATGTTACCATAAAAGATAAACTTTACAAAAAGGGAACCCTTGTTCCGAGCTTTGCTTTTCTGCAGGCTGACGGTTCAACCTCATCAGCGAACTGGCTCTACTGCAACAGCTACACGGAAAAGGGAAACATGTCAGCAAGGCGCAGCAAAGTAGATGCACCGAACAACATCGGTCTGTATCCTGAGTTTGCATGGTGCTGGCCTGTAAACAGGAGAATTATTTACAACCGCGCTTCAGTCGATCTCAAAGGACAGCCTTGGGACAAAAAAGACTGGGTTATCAAATTCGCAGGCGATGCCAAGGACGGCAAGTATGTCTCAAATAAGTGGGTCGGAGATGTTCCGGACGGTGGATGGTATCCTCTTGAAAATCCTGACGGAACAAAGAGAGCGGATTCAAAACATCCTTTTATCATGAGAAAGCATGGACATGGGCAGATATTCGGCCCGGGCCTCGCTGATGGTCCGTTCCCGGAACATTACGAGCCTCTTGAGTGTCCTGTTGAAAAGAACCTTATGAGTAAGCAGCGCATGAGTCCGGTAGCGCCTGTTTACGGGACAGCTGCGGATGCTTATGCTTCATGCGATCCAAGGTTCCCGTTTGTAGGCACGACATATCGTGTGTCAGAACACTGGCAGACAGGCCTTATGACGCGTCCACAGCCTTGGCTGCTCGAACTTCAGCCACAGGTCTTTGTTGAAATGAGCGAGGAGCTTGCCAAACTTAAAGGCATTAATAATGGAGAACGGGTCAGTGTCTCATCTGCTCGTGGTGCCCTTGACTGTACGGCTATTGTAACAAAGCGCTTTAAGCCATTCAACATAGGTGAAAATGTTGTACATCAGGTCGGTATTCCATGGCATTTTGGATGGAGATGGCCTGAAAGCGGCACAGAGGAGAGCGCAAATCTGCTCACTCCATCTACCGGTGATCCAAACACCAGGATACCTGAAACCAAGGCCTTTATGGTCAATATAACCAAAAAATAAGGGAGGTGATCTGAATGAGTAAGTCTTTTTTCGTAGATACGACTATTTGCACGGCCTGCAGAGGATGTCAGGTAGCCTGTAAGCAATGGCATAACCTTCCCGCAGAAATAACTACAAACCGTGGAACTTACGAAAACCCCGCAGATCTATCCTTTATAACTTATAAAGTGGTTAGAATGCGTGAGCAGGTTATTGACGGAAAGTTAAACTGGCTCTTCTTTCCTGAACAGTGCCGTCACTGTATTGAGGCACCCTGCCTTGAAACAGCGGGAGATCCGGGCGCTATATTCAGGGATGATAAGACAGGTGCCATTATATTTACGGCAAACACCAAACGTTTGGACGCTGCGGCCATTATTGAAGCATGTCCTTATAATATTCCGCGGAAAGCAGCCGACGGCACACTTGCCAAGTGCGATATGTGCTTAGACAGGGTTGAAAACGGACTGCCTCCGGCATGTGTCAAGACATGCCCGACAGGCGCCATGAATTTCGGCGACCGGGATGAAATGCTCGGTCTTGCAAAAAAGCGTCTTGGAGAGGTTAAAAAGACCAATCCAAAGGCCATGCTGATAGATGAAGATACTGTAAGTGTTATTTATCTTGTAGCTTATGAGCCGAAACTGTATTGCAAGAATGCCATGGCCTCAAATGCTGACTTCAGCATTACAAGGCAGATGGCATTAAAGCGGATGATTCGCCCGTTGACGAATATTACTTCGCGTCTGCTTTAATTAAATCTAATTAAGTCGGTAACTATAAAAGGGGAGGGGATTTTTATCTTCTCCCCTTTTATGTTGCAAACAAATGTGATAAGAAATAAGAGGCCTTTGAGAACACTCAACATGAAAATCTATTTGTTCACATAATAACAACCACTTGAAAACATCTGAACAGGAGAGCACATGGCAGATAACATTCAACTTACCGAAGATCAGATAACAAAGGCCGCAGAGTCATTAAAGCAGCTTAGGCCTGCTTATGGAGCTATTTTAGATTTTTACAAACAAATCTTTATTGCCCAGGAAGATTCCAAAGACAAGATACAGATCGACCCGATACAGATTCCGGAGGAGATGCTTTTAATAAAGGCCGATGAAGAGTTTCCCCTGGTAAATCTGTCTGAATTTGCAATTGATGCTAAAGCATCCAAGATGCTTTTAATAAAAATTTGCGGGATAATAAAAGCATCAAGCGGAGACATGGCCTCTTCCGCCCGGGCAATACTAAAAGCTGTTGACGCAGAAGAATTTGATTTTGACTCTCTGTTTTCCGGTCTTCTCGAAGAGGATGACTCTGTTTTTGAAAAAACCGCAAAGAAACATGATATAAAAAAAGGTGACCTTGCCTTTATCATTTACAACAGCATAAAACCATCTTTATCAATGTGTGCTCAGCAACTTTCAACCTGTCTTAATAAGAATCAGCCCTGGACAAAAGGATACTGCCCCATTTGCGGAAGTCCTCCTGTGTTTTCAATGTTTGAAGGAGAAGGGGGGGAGCGCTTTCTGCTATGCGGTTTCTGCGCGCACAAATGGTCGTCCAGAAGACTGTACTGCCCATTTTGTGACAATACGGACAGCAAGACACTCAGCTATTTATACAGTGAAGAAGAAAAGGAATACAGGGTTGATCTGTGCGACAAATGTAAAAAATATATCAAAAACATAGATACAAGAAAAACAGAGCGTATTATATATCCTCCCCTTGAACAGGTGGCGACGCTGCATCTTGACATAAAGGGTAAGGAAGCGAAGTATGAAAGCGGAATAGATTTTGCTTAGTTCCTCAAAATTAACAGTTTCGTAAAAAGCTACATTATGCCGATTTAGGGCACTGCAGACCAAAACAACCAAGTTGTTCGAAAGTCTGTTTTTCACCGCAGAAAACACAGAGAATGTGGTAAGATGGCTATGACTTCCCCCAAAAGAACATTTCCTTTTTTATTGATTATACTTTTTCTTATCCTTATTCTCATTGGTATTAACCTTGGCGAAGTCTCAACGGTCATGGGAAAAGCGGCCAGGATCTGCCTGGACTGTATGGGGATTGGATAATGCGGGTTTTAAGGCGATGGATACAGATCATTGCAACTGCTTTAAGTAATGCCTACTGGTTGTTTCCACACACAAAAGGAATATATCAGGGCACGCTTAAATCAATATGTGTGCCCGGTCTTAACTGTTATTCCTGCCCTGCTGCGACAGGTGCATGCCCGCTTGGTTCATTACAGAATATAATAGCCGGTTTGAGGCCGGCTGTTAAAGCAGGTCATTACCATTTTGGCACATATATTATCGGAACACTGGGACTGATTGGAAGCCTGGTGGGACGCATGCCCTGCGGCTGGATTTGTCCTTTTGGTTTACTGCAGGAATTAATTCATAAAATCCCTTCACCAAAGTTCGAGATCCCTAAAATTCCAACATATATGAAGTATCTGTTTCTGGCGCTGTTTATTTTTATTCTTCCCGCGCTGGTTATAGATGACTATGGCTACGGGATGACATGGTTTTGCAAGTTTATATGCCCTGCCGGGACCATGGAGGCCGGTCTTCCGTTGATGATTCTACAACCTGAACTAAAAGAGTCAATAGGGGTGCTATTTTACTTTAAGTTGACGATATTGTTCATTTTCATCATATGGATGATATTGAGCCGCAGACCGTTTTGTCGTGTAGCATGTCCTTTGGGAGCTATTTATTCCCTTTTTAATAAACACAGCGTGTTCAGGATGGTTTACAATTCTGATAAATGCACACACTGCCGGGAATGTTACAACAATTGTCCAATGGGGATTAAGTTCTATGAAGGGCCCAACCAGCATGATTGTATCAGATGCCTGAAATGCCTCAATGAATCATGTGGTTTTGGGGCTATCTCCTATGAGATTGCCGGCATGACGGTCATAAGTCCTGAAGAACGAAGATCAGAAATCAAAGGTCGGATGCCAGAGAGAACCAGTAACCAGCAACAAGCAACAAGTAGCGAGTAACAGGCTTAACCCTTTTATCCCAGAAAATCTGCCAATTTCTTATCCAGAAACTTTTCTGATCGTATTCCGACAATTTTTTCAACTATCTCGCCTTCTTTGACTAAAAAAATCATCGGCACGGCATAAATATTATATTTTTTTGCTGCTTCTTCGTTGATCCAATATACAAGAAAATTAACACGCACCTTGTCAATAATCGGCTGCATGGCCATTGGCCCATCAAAGTCGATACTTATACCGATTATTTTGAGGCCACGGCCCTTATACTTGTTGTTCAGATTAATTAATCCGGGCAACTCTTCTCTGCAAGGGCCGCACCATGATGTCATAAAAACAATCAAATACCGGTTTTCTCTGTCCGCGATAATCTTGTCAAAAGCAGCAGGGGTGATACTTTCAACAATTATCCTGTCAGCAGGTTCAGCATGAGCGGTTGATAAAATTTCCGGCAAAGCAATGGTTGAACCTATTATTAACAAAACATATATTATTAATTGTCCGGCAATCTTTTGCATTGTTTTTGTTTAGCTCCTACCACACAATATATTCCCTTGCCGTTCATGGCTGGAATAAAGCACTTGCTGTCGGAAAGGCAGGCAGCTTGATTATGATCTCCGGCCTTCCAGCGTTTTATCAGACCAGGCTCTCTGATAAACGGCCTGCTCATGGATATATAATCCGCGATATTATCGTTAACTAACTGTTGTGCAAGAGAAAAAGACCTGATTCCACCCACAAGCATTATCGGAAGATCAATCTTTTCCTTAAACACAGAAGCTGCGTCCTTGAAATAAGCCTCATTTTTCCCTGATACAATTCCTGTTCTTACAGGCCCTTTCTTTCCTGATGCAATAGTGCCGCCGCTTAATTCAATAGCGTCTATACCCGCCTTTTTCAGGATAGCTCCGACTATCAATGAATCATCAAGTTCAAGCCCTTGTTCAAGAAAATCACATGAGTTCATTTTAATCAGCACAGGATAATTATTCCCGACCTGCTTTCTTATACCGCTCAAAATCTCAATTAGGATATTGGCTCTGTTTTCAATGTCTCCCCCATATTTATCCTGCCGTTTATTAAAGGCGGGAGAAAGGAATTGACTCAAAAGATACCCGTGTGCCGCATGAATCTGAACACCGTCAAAACCGGCTTTTTTTGCCCGTTGTGCCGCCAGGCCGAATGCTTCAATTACGTCCTGTATGTCCTGCGGCATCATCTCCTGTACCGCAGATTTTCTAAAACCACTGACAAGTGAAGGGGCAAAAGGTATATCCCCTTTAATGCCGGTGTTTGCATACATGCCGGCATGCGCAAGCTGCACCGCGATTTTGCCTCCCCTTTTATGCACGGCATCTGTCATTTCATGCAGCCCTGGAATAAGCCTGTCTTCATATATGCCCAACTGCCAGGGGCTTGCTTTCCCCTTTTTATGAACATAAGTATGACCTGTAATAATGAGGCCCACCTCCCCTTCGACCAATTTACACATTAAATTTATCAGCTTATCTGTGCACATGCCGTCATCTTCTGCCAGTCCCTCCCAGGTGGCGGACCGGACAAACCGGTTCTTAATAATCATGCCGTTTATGTTTGTTGCTTCAAACAGCTTTGACACCTGAACCTCCTTCAAACATATCAACCCATGACTGAAATTTCATAACCTTATCATGACCATATTGCTCAAGAAGGAGCTTGATATCTTCAACAGATTTTTCCTTTGCGATAAAATCATTGTTTTTGGAATAAAACTTGTCAGCATAGCATATAATCTGTTCCTCTATTGAGACAGGTTCCATATTACGTTCAGGAAGCGGAAGGTTATAATGTCTTATATCTTCGGGCGTTATTCCAACGCCTACATGCCGCTCACATACAAGCGCGAGTTCGGGCATGCCTTTGTTTTCCAGCAGGTTGCGTCCCAGATACCCGTGACATATATAAGGATGTTTACCAGTACAACCCAGCTTTGGCATATTTGTAAGGAAGATGCCGATGTCATGGAGCATGGCGGCATGCTGTATAAAATCAAGATCAGGATTTAGGTGGGATACATTTTTAGCTGTATCAAGAGCCTTTTTTGCAACATTTTCACCGTGCTGTATGAGAATTTCATACAGCACGGTGCCCTGTTCGTAATATTCACTTATGATATCAAGACAATCCATAGTTTAAACTAGGTTTTCCCTGCGAGTAACACCCCTTCTATAAAAGGATCGAGCCCTCCGTTCAGAACATTGTTTACATCACCGATCTCAAGATTTATTCTGTGATCCTTAACCATTTGATATGGTTGCAAAATATATGATCTGATCTGGCTTCCCCAGGCTATTTCATCTTTGGTTCCATGCAGATCTTGCATTTTTTCGTCCTGCTTAAGCTTTTCACGCTGGTAAAGCCTGGCTTTTAACACCTTCATAGCCATCTCTTTATTCCTGTACTGGGATTTTTCCTGCTGGCACTGAACAACAATCCCGCTTGGATAGTGTGTAATACGGACGGCACTGCTTGTTTTATTGACATGTTGTCCTCCGGCGCCGCTTGCCCTGAAAACATCTATACGCAACTCTTTATCCTCGATATCGATCTTGATTTCATTGTCAAGCTCAGGATAGACAAATACAGAAGCAAAGGAGGTCTGCCGTTTCCCGCTCGCATTAAACGGTGAAATTCTCACCAGGCGGTGCACCCCGCTTTCTGTTTTTAAGTATCCGTACGCATATTCTCCGCTTGCTGTGAAGGTAACACTTTTAATGCCTGCCTCATCACCGGGTTGATAATCGATCATACTGATTTTAAAGCCTTTCCGTTCAACCCATCTTGTATACATTCTAAAGAGCATCTCAGCCCAGTCCTGGGCATCGGTTCCACCGGCTCCGGCGTTAATTGAAACAATAGCGTTATTCTGGTCGTCTGCGGCGCTCAAGGTCAGGCCAAGCGAAAATTTTTTTATTTTTTCCTTGATGTCCTGAACTTGCTGGATTGCTTCTTCAACTGTATCAGCATCTGATTCCTCCCTGGCAAGATCAAACAGGATTTTACTTTCTTCAAGGTCATTGTAGAGCCTTTTCCATCCTTCGATTTTATTGGAAATAGATGTTCGCTCTTTTAAAACAACCTTATTATTTTCAGGATTGTCCCAAAAATCCTTTTTTGCAATCAGGTGCTCAATTTCCTTTAGCCTTTTTTCTTTGCCGGCAATGTCAAAGATAGCCTCGCAATTGTTCTAATTTTACGAAAAGTTCCTTTATTGTTTGCTCAAGTTCTATCGACATATTATTTCCTCCATAATAATTACGGTTTACGGTTGTAGGTTCACAGTTCACAGTTTTTCAACCGTAAACCGTGAACTCTTATGATCTATTATAAACATATTTTAACATATAGCAAATAGCTGTTGCAACCATACAGGCTATGGCAAACAGATCTCCGAAACAGGTATAAAAGGATGTCATCTGTATCAAAGGCACAGTACGTGTAGCTACCGCTTCCTTAAAAAGATCTGTTTTTTCAATGATTCTGCCGACAGGATCGATAAATCCGCTTATTCCTGTATTGGCCGACCTGACAAGGGCTCGCCTGTTTTCTACAGCTCTAAATATTGCCATGGAAAAATGCTGATAAGGAGCGCTGGTTGTGCCAAACCACGCATCATTGGTAATATTTATGAGTAATGCCGCATTGTTTTTTACCATAGCTCTGGAAAGGTCAGGAAAAATAATCTCGTAACAGATCTGCAAACCTAAACTATAGTCACCCCACTTAATGGTTTTACCTTTAATGCCAGGCTTGAAATCACCAACCCCTTCCACCATTTTGCCGACAAATGGCAACCATTTATTAAAAGGGATGTATTCTCCGAAAGGGACAAGACGCACCTTGTCATATTTGCCGCATACCTTTCCATCCTGGCTGACCAGGTAAGCGGTATTGTAATATTTAATAACCCCTTTTCCGGAAACAAATGAAGGGCTGCCAAGCAGGAATGTTGTCCCTGTATTATTAATCCCTTTTTTAACCATGTTTGAGAGCTCGATATCATAAAGGAAATAAAAAGGGGTAGCGGTTTCAGGCCAAACAATAATGTCGGGATTATCAGCTTTTGATAAAAAAGAAAGCTTAATATATTTTTTTACAGTTAAGCGTTGAAATTCGGGATTCCATTTTACAGCCTGATCAATATTCCCCTGAGCAACTGCGGCTTTAATTGATGGAGAAGAGCAAACAAGTCTGTCAATTGAATCTATCCGCCATTTTCCATAAGACAATACAAGGACAAAAATCAGCGCAAAAACAGATATTGATCCTAAAACGGTTTTTTTTGTTACAGTCTCCCTTTTCCAGTCTTTTTTAATTAAGTAAAGAAGGGTTAAATAAATTGTTGTATTTGACAAGGCGATTAAAAAGGATACGCCATAAACGCCGAATATATCCGCAATCTGTATAAGGGGTAAATTATTATATTGGGAATAGCCGATAAGTTCCCATGGAAACGCGAGAAAAAAAAGGCTGCGCGTATATTCAAACGCAACCCATAAAACAGGAACCGCAAACATGCAAATCGCAGGCTTTGCGCATAAGTTTAACAGGGTTGCTGAAAATGCCGCAAGGTAAAGGGCAAGAAAGGCCGAAGCAAGAATAAGTATAAACACGCATAGCACCATGGGAAGATAACCGTATGTATGCATTGTATATACAAGCCAGTATAAAAGTGTCAGATAATGAACAAGCCCTGCAATAAAACCAAGGATAAAACCTCTTTTGGGAGAAAGATCTCTTAAGGCAAACAGGAGTGGAACAAGGGCAAACCAGGCAAGCAGACTAATACCGGGTTTGGGGAAGGAGCCGGTAAGGAGCAATCCGCTTAATATTGCCAAGCATAATTTTAGTTTGTTAATTTTTTGATTTTGCAATTTTCAACGTCTTTCATGTTTGCATATAAGGCCTGATTTTTTTAATACTCTATCATACTTTGACGATTTCGTAAAAAGTCATTTTGCAAAAGCGTCAAAGTTGAGTTGACATTTATTCCATCCGTTTATAGTATTATTTTTTAATAATTGCTTCAAAATGAATTTAAAATGCATGATATCAAGGTTATTGTCAGGACAACAGAGATGCAGGAATATTCCGATCATATGCGGAATCTGGGCAAAACTGTTGCCTTTGTGCCGACCATGGGGTTTTTGCATGAAGGACACCTGTCCCTGATAAAGGAGGGACGCAAACTAGGAGATAATTTAGTTGTCAGCATTTTTGTAAATCCCTCCCAGTTTTCTCCTGAAGAAGATTTTGAATCATACCCAAGAGATTTTGATAACGATCTTAAGCTATTGCAAAAAGAGGGCGTAGATGTAATTTTTTATCCAGACAAAAATGATCTGTATCAGGATGGGTTTCAAACACATGTAGAGCTGGACAACCTTCCGAAACACCTTTGCGGAATCTCCAGACCGATATTTTTTCAAGGGGTTGCGACAGTTGTTACAAAGCTGTTTAACATTGTAAGACCGCATATTGCCATATTCGGCCGGAAAGATTATCAGCAGCTTGCAGTCATACGCCGGATGGTGAGAGATCTTAATTTTGATATAAAAATTGTCGGATTTCCGACAGTAAGGGAGCCTGACGGTCTTGCAATGAGCTCAAGAAACACTTATCTTACTCCTGAGCAGAGGATTAATGCGCTCTCACTTTACAAATCATTAAAGCATTCTAAACAACTTGTTGAAAGCGGAGTTAAGGATGCGAAAAAGATAATTGATGCGGCATATACTTTGATCAAATCACACCCGGAAACAGTTATAGATTATATCGCCATCTGCGATCCTGAAACCCTTGTTGATATGGAAACAATCGACAGGCCGGCATTGATGGCTCTTGCGGTAAATGTAGGGAAAACCCGCCTGATCGACAACATGATGCTTAATCCAGAGTAACAGTTCAGCCACAAAGCACAAAAAAGGAGAAACTTATGAGCAAAGAACAATTCTTTTTTACATCTGAATCCGTCACAGAAGGGCATCCGGACAAGGTGGCCGACGCGATATCTGATTCAATACTGGACGCAATTATTAAAGAGGATAAAAACTGCAGGGTTGCATGCGAAACTCTTGTAACAACGGGTCTTGCTTTTATCGCCGGCGAAATTACAACCGAGTGCTATGTTGATATGCCTCAGATTGTTCGGGAAACGATTCGTGAAATAGGATACCATTCCTCCCAGATGGGTTTTGACTGGCAGACATGTTCGGTGATTACCAGTATAGACCATCAATCACCAGATATCGCTCAGGGTGTAAATATAGGCGAAGGCCTGTTCAAGGATCAGGGTGCGGGAGATCAGGGGCTTATGTTTGGTTTTGCAAGCGATGAAACTCCTGAGTTAATGCCCATGCCCATAATGTATGCTCACAAGCTGTGCCGCCGTTTAGCAGAGGTTAGAAAGAACGGTTCCCTTGGATTCCTAAGGCCTGATGGAAAGTCCCAGGTTACAATAGAATATGAAAATGGTATGCCAAAGAGGGTTGATGCAATCGTAATAGCTGCCCAGCACAAGCCGGATGTGGAATATGAAGATTTGAAAGAGGCTATCATAGAAGAAGTCATAAAAAAAGTTATTCCAGAAGAAATGACAGACAGAGGTACCCGATATTTTATTAACGCCACAGGCAGGTTTGTACTTGGCGGTCCCATGGGTGACTGCGGTCTTACCGGCAGAAAAATCATTGTTGATACATATGGCGGTCAGGGCAGCCATGGCGGCGGATGCTTTTCAGGAAAAGATCCTTCCAAGGTTGATCGCAGCGCATCATACATGGGCAGGCATATTGCCAAGAACATTGTTGCAGCAGGTTTAGCAAAGAAATGTGAGGTGCAGATAGCATATGCCATAGGTGTGGCTGAGCCGGTTTCTATTATGGTAGATCTTATGGGTACAGGGGTCGTATCCAAATGCAGGATTAAAGAACTAATCAGAGAGGTTTTTGATTTAAGGCCTGCTGCGATAATCGAGTATCTTGATCTATTGCGACCTATATACAGAAAAACTTCCGCTTATGGACATTTTGGAAGGACTGAACCGGAATTCACGTGGGAAAAAACCAATATGGCTGATGTGCTCAGAGAAAAAGCAGGGTTGTAAAATCTGTAAGCGTTCACGGTTAACAGTTTACAGTTAACGGTTGATCAAAACATAAAAGCAATCAGTAAAAAAACCATAAACCGACAACCCTGATACCAAGGAGAATGATAAAATGTCTAAGATAGATCCCTCTCTTCCATATAAGGTAGCCGACATTTCACTTGCGGATTTCGGATTCAAGGAGATGAAACTTGCAGAAAATGAAATGCCCGGTCTTATGGCGGTCCAGAAAAAATACGGGCATGAAAAGCCTCTAAAAGGAATGAAGATCATGGGAAGTCTCCACATGACCATTCAGACCGCAATGCTTATTCAAACACTAAAGGAGCTTGGAGCCGACCTTCGCTGGGCCACGTGCAACATCTTTTCAACACAGGATCATGCGGCCGCTGCAATCGCCAAAGCAGGACTTGCCGCAGTATATGCATGGAAAGGCGAAACTCTCGAGGAATTCTGGTGGTGTACGGAACAGGCCCTTACATGGCCCGACAACAGCGGCCCTGATCTTATCGTCGATGATGGCGGAGACGCTACCCTATACGTTCACGAGGGCGTAAAAATAGAAAATGACCCTGCTCTTTTAGACAAGGCTTATGACAGCCGTGACATGCAGTATCTTATAAGGCGTTTAAAGGCAAGCTATGAGCGGGACCCTAAGCGCTGGACAAAAATTGCATCAAAAATCAGGGGTGTTTCCGAAGAAACCACTACCGGCGTTCACAGGCTTTATCATCTCGCAAAAAACGGTGAACTTCTTTTTCCGGCTTTTAATGTAAACGACTCGGTCACAAAATCAAAATTTGACAACCTTTACGGATGCCGGGAATCTCTGGCTGATGGAATCAAACGCGCCACAGATATTATGCTTGCCGGCAAAGTCATAGTAATATGCGGTTACGGAGATGTCGGCAAGGGATGCGCAAAGTCGATGAGCAGTTACGGCGCACGTGTGCTTATTACTGAGATCGATCCCATATGTGCTCTTCAGGCTTCCATGGAGGGATATGAGGTCGTAACCATGGAATATGCAGCAGCCATAGCGGATATCTTTGTCACAGCCACGGGATGTTATCATGTTATTACCGGCGAGCATATGGAGCAGATGAAAAACGAGGCTATTGTCTGCAATATCGGCCACTTTGATAATGAAATTCAGATGACCTATCTGGATGATAATCCGGATTGTAAAAAGGAGCGGATTAAACCACAGGTTGACAAGTGGACCCTTAAATCAGGACGATCCATTATTGTTCTTGCTGAAGGGAGACTGGTAAATCTTGGATGCGCGACAGGACATCCAAGCTTTGTAATGAGCAACAGCTTTACAAATCAATGCCTTGCGCAGATTGAACTTGCGACAAAACAATACGAACGCAAGGTTTATACTCTTCCAAAAAAGTTAGATGAAGAGGTGGCCAGACTTCATCTCGGCAAGCTTGGCGTAAAACTAACAAAACTCAACCAGTTCCAGGCCAATTACCTGGGAGTGTCGGTTAACGGGCCATTTAAACCTGATTCTTACAGGTATTAGCCGCGGCCCCGCTTTCGGGCGGGGTTCGACCGCGTGTCCCCTATATCCCCCGTCCCCAACTGTTGCCCGAAAGTTTCCCTAACTGCCAATATGCTTCTCGGCAGGATTGAGATATTTGCGTTTATGCTGTTTTTTATGGTAAAATTATAAAAACGAGTAATTGTATCTTAATTAAAAAGTTTAATGGAGAATAAATAATATGATGATAATGGGACATCGCGGGGCTGCGGCTATTGAACCGGAGAATACTCTGTTATCTATTAAAAAGGCAATGGACATTGGTGTAGATGCTGTGGAAATTGACGTGCATCTGAGCAAGGACAAAGAAATAATTGTAATACATGATTCAACTCTTGACCGGACGACCAGCGGAACCGGACCGGTTAATAATTATACCTTATCTGAACTAAAAAAATATGATGCCGGAAAGGGTGAGTCTGTTCCAACTCTTCAGGAGGTTATGGAATTAACTGATAAAAAGGTTAAGCTTGTAATTGAGCTCAAGGAGAAAGGTACGGAAAGAATAGTTGTTGAACAGATAAAAAAGAACGGTTTTGAAGACAATGTTTATGTTATTTCATTCTGGCACAGACTTGTAAAAAACGTTAAGGAAATAGACAGCAATATTAAAACAGGCGTTCTCATGGTTGGATGTCCTGTTGACACAAGTATTGCGGATCAGACATCGGCTGATGCGCTGGTTATGAAATATGATTTTGTTGACGCGGAATTAGTTGAATTATCTCATAAAAACGGTTTGAAAGTTTTTATATGGAACATAGATACTCCAGATCTTGTTAAGCCTTTTGCCGATATTGGTGTTGATGGTATTGGAAGCAATAACCCCGGCATGCTGGTAGATTACTTCAGGCGATCAGGGATATAGTCAACCCGGGTTCAAATTTCTTAATAAAGAAAGGAGTCGCATAATATGAATCCTTATACTGTAATCAGCATTTTTACTCTGCTCGCCGGTTTTTCATGGGTCGTGCTTTCCTATAATCATTATGCTGAACTTAAAAACTGGCATATCAGCAAATGGTATGAAAAAAATACCTCTCTGATAAAAATTGCCGGCTTGATTTCTTTACCAGGTTCAGCACTTGCTTCTGCTTACCTGTTTCAGTGGTGGAGCCCATTTATAGTACTTATTATTGGTTTCTGCTTAGCTCAGTTAATGACAAGTATATTTAAAAAGAATGTGCAGTACATAGCATTAGTGGGCACTCCAATCTTACTTTTTACAGGCATAATAATTTTACACAATATTTAACATAAAAATAGTTCGCTTCCCTTCCGTGCGGGCCACGCAGGTATCACCCCACCTGTTTCTTTCGGAGTTTGTGTAAAGATTAGGAAGAAAATTGCAAAAGAAAATCAATGTTCATTTCTTGACGATACAAACTTATAAACTGAGGAATGTCCCATAGTCCAACGAAGCGCCAGGATACACAAGAAAGGTCTTGACTGCGTGATATTTGACATGTAAGCTGGCAATTATCATGATATATGACGGTATTCATGGCAATATTGTGGAGGCGAGTGATGTATGTTAAAAGGCAATTGGATTTATTAGGGATTCTACAAGAAAAATCTTACTTTTTATTCGGACCGCGTCAAACAGGAAAGACATCCTTAATTCAACATACGTTAAATGAATACAGGTATTACAATCTGCTTCAAACGGATGTTTATCTGAAATTAAGCAGAGCGCCCCAAAGACTTCGCCAGGAAATAACGGACGATGACAAGATTGTTATCATCGATGAGATTCAGAAGCTGCCGATTCTGCTTGATGAAGTACATAACCTGATTGAAGAAAAAGGGATTCATTTCCTTCTTACAGGGTCCAGCGCCAGGAAGTTGAGAAATAAGGGTGTGAATCTGCTGGGAGGGCGCGCCAGAACCAGGCACCTGCGCCCCTTTATTCTCAATGAGTTAAAGGGGAATTTCCAATTACTGAAAGCCCTGGATACAGGCTTGATCCCTTCTATCTATTTTTCCACTGCACCATTTGAAGATCTGGAGGCATATGCGGGAAATTATTTAAGGGAAGAGATTGCAGCGGAAGCCATCGTTCGGAATGTGCCTGCATTCAGCAGATTTCTCACCGTGGCCGGGCTGTGTAACGGTAAAATTATTAATTATACGAACATAGCAAGCGATGCACAGGTTCCAAGATCAACGGTGCAGGAATATTTTCAGATTCTACGCGACACGATGCTTGGCGATGATCTGCCTGCATGGCGGAAATCCGTCAAACGAAAACCGGTTTCCACCTCTAAATTCTACTTTTTCGATATAGGAGTCGCCAGATTTCTGCAAGGTCGTAGGGGTCTGAAGATGAGATCTCCGGAATTTGGGGAGGCATTTGAAGCTTATATCCATCATGAGATAAAAACCTACTGTGATTACAAGCGGGGGTGTGATCTGTCTTACTGGAGGGCAACCTCAGGTTTTGAGGTTGACTTTGTTGTTAACGGAAAAACAGCGATTGAGGTAAAAGGTAAGGCAAATATCACAAAAAAAGACTTCAAAGGATTGACTGCGATAAAGGAAGAAGAACTTTTAGAAAATTATATATTGGTCACTCTTGAAGATACCCCCCAAAAAGATGGAGATATATGTATCGTTCCCTGGAAAGATTTTATTACAAACCTGTGGCAGGATGCGTATGTATAATAATCTCCCTAAACGCTCGCTCCGCAATGCGAGGCTTTTCGCTTCAGCCCACCTGTTTTTTAACATACCCTCTTGGATCTTGATTAATTAAACAACAAGGGTCAAAGGCAGACCCCATCTCCCTATGTCAACATATGAAGGAGCGTCCCATAAATGCCCCTAATTTCATAATTTCCAAATCAATTACCCGCGCTTGCATAATATGGCGATGGGACAGTCGGATATGCCCGATAGACATGATAATAAACATCTTCGGCCTTTTTATATACATCGTTTTGAGTATAAAACGCCACAGGCAAACCGCCAGCTTCATCCCATAAGAAATTTCGTATTAATACTTTCACATCATCTCTTGTAGGCTCCTTGTCTTGCCACCTATACAGATACTTCAATTTTGCTTTCAGTGTTTTTAGCAGTTCTTTGGCTACCTTCTTTATCTTTTGGATTTCCTGAGATTTCAAATCTGTTTTTATCAAAAGGTCATATATAGCCAGCGTCTCCTCATTCAATCCCTCTCGCACTGCTCGGCTTTCTTCCTCGTCCAACTCTTGCACAAATTTCAACAATGCCTCAAAGGTGGCCTCAATATTCTGGCGGTCTTTTTCTTTATTGTACTCATTGATTATCTTTTCATAATGTTCCTGAAAATCTGTCCGGAGCGGATTTCTTTGGATGAGCCGTGCCAGTTTTTTCTCAATCACGCTTTTCAGGCTTTGAACAGTGGTGTTTTTTGTTTTAGCGTGTTCAAATTCCGCCCGCAACCGGTTAAAGTCAACTTTGCTGATATCATAAGCCTTGTTGGGTTCTTTGCCTCTGTCGGGTGTAACGGTTATCGACTCATCGATAACTTCATGAAGCTGTTTAATGATATCGCTGATATCCGCTTTATCTCGGTCTTTTTGCAGGCTTTTGTAGATGATATTTATTGCGCTGTATTGGTTGCGATAAGTATTTACACCAGGAATTGTCAGGCACGCTTTAAATTTAATAAACACTTCGCGGCACATTACCTCAAACTTCTTTCTGGTTTCATCATTTTCGTTCACCGCTTCTTTAGCCGCGACAATCGCCTTGTTTCTCTCAAAACCGCTCGCGTTGATGATTGCATCAAGAGGCGCTTTTCGCTCATTAAGAAAATCGCTTACCAGGCCAATCGCTTGTTTTAATCCTTCGAGTAATTCTTCTTTAGTTCTGGTTGGATCCAGTTCATCCGGCCCCAATCCACCGGGTCTGCCGGTATCGCCTGTACCGGTGAAAGTAGCGAGAGCTTTGCGTAAATTTTTGAGGATACCGCAATAATCAATAATAAGGCCGTTATTTTTATCGCCGTTTACCCTGTTGGCACGGGCAATCGCCTGCATCAGCGTATGGGCTTTGAGCGGTTTGTCCAAATAAAGGTTTGCCAGACTCGGCACATCAAACCCGGTTAACCACATAGCGCAGACTATCGCGATTCTAAATGGATGTTCTTCTTTCTTAAAAGCGGAATCCACATCAATTCGTTTTCCATCGGAAAGTTCAAAGCCATTTTTAATAAGCCGCCGATGAGATATGATATCAAAACCCCATTTTTTGAACTTGTCGACCTCGCCTTGCTCTTCACTCACAATCACCGCCATCTTTGTCTCTTTCATCCAGATGAGCTGATTGGAAAGATAATCCTTTTCTTCCCCTGCGGCCATTTTCCAGGATTCTTCTATTTCCTCTTCTTTCTGATCCCAGTATTGCCTTATCAATTCATACATCCGCACACAGGTTAATTTATCGATGCATATAAACATCGCCTTGCCTGCTTCCCAGGAAGTGGTGTAGTGATAGACAAAATCCCTGGCGATTTGATTGAGCCTCTTTTTCGCCGTAATGATATGGTAATCACGCTTGAGTTCTTTTTGCAGCCTCTGACTTACATCAATATCATTAATTTCAATCTGTTCCAGTTTTTCGGCGATGCGCTCATTAATATCGTTCGTGGCTACACCCAAGGTGTCGCCACGCGAGTCATAATAGAGCGGGACCGTAGATTTATCTTCCACGGCACGCTGAAAATCGTAAGTGGAAACATAATCACCAAAGACCTGCATGGTGATTTGATCGTCTTTAAATAGCGGTGTTCCCGTAAATCCGATAAAGTTGGCATTCGGCAGAGCATTGCGCATATTCAAGGCCAACGCGCCGTATTGAGTGCGATGCGCTTCGTCAGTAATTACAATAATGTCATCGCGTTTGGTATATCCCTCACCCGGATCTACATCCTGATTGAATTTTTGTATTGTTGTAAACAGATAGGCTTTGTGCTGCGTCATCAGTTCGGCCAAGTGTTTACCACTACCGGGGCGGCAAGGATTTTTATCATTATCAGCCACACCACATCCGGCAAAGGTTTTATATATTTGGGTATCCAGGTCCTCGCGATCTGTGCAGATTAAAAATGTATAATTACCGCCGATTTTACGGTGCACTTTGGCGGTAAAAAACACCATCGAATAACTTTTCCCGGCGCCTTGCGTATGCCAGAAAACGCCGAGTTTTCCTTTGACTCTTCCGGGATCATGAAGGGCTTTGATAACCTGATTCACGCCAAGATACTGATGGTTTTTCGCCAGAACTTTTATCTGCCTGCCGGTGGAATCGTCATAGATGATGAAGTTTTCAAAAATATCCATGAAATTCTTTTTATCGCAAACACCTTTTAAAAGTGTTTCCATATCCACCACGCCCGGGTCGGATTCGGACAAGCGCTTCCACTCATGAAAATGCTCATAACCGGCAGTAATAGTGCCGATTTTTGCTTTTTCGCCGTTTGCCAGCATAATAATAGCATTATGATGAAAAAAATGCGGGATAGTGTCTTTGTAATCGGCAAAGTTTTTTGCGTAAGCGTTTTTAAGGTCTTTATGTATGTTTTTGCATTCAACGAACAACAACGGGATGCCGTTTACAAACCCGACGATGTCAATCCGACGTCGATATAAATCACCCTGTACCCACAATTCCCGGACCGTCAAAAAGTGATTTCTTATCGCTTCATTAAAATCAAAAATCTTGAGCCGTTCCTTTTTTATCTCGCCATGTTCTCCCTGAAAAGAAACCAGCACACCATCTTTGAACAGTTTGTATTTATCATAGTTGGAAGAGAGCATTGACTGGCTCTGGGAATAATTTACAACTTGTCGTACTGCCTCGTCGTATGCGGTTTCGGGAAGTCCTGGATTGAGTTCTTTAAGAGCGTGCCTGAGATATCGTATGAGTACCACTTCACGATCGGATTTTCTCCCCAAAAGACCATCCTGTCCAAAAGTTTCCTGATTATAGGCATACACCGAATCCCAACCGAGTTTATCTTTTAAGTAATCGACGGTTGTTTGCTGGACCAATGTATCTTCGTTCAAGTAGGTCATAACTCATTCCTCTTCCGAATGCCCGATCAGCCCTTTGGCGTCTTTTTCTTCCAGTTCCAGCTTTGGAGGTACACCCTTTACCCTTTTCTCGACAAGCTTTATATGTTCGGCAGGAGGTAAATGCTCAGGAGGTGTTCCACCGATACGTTTGATAGCGTCTCTAACCTCCTTGCCTACACTTTCATGGGTTCGTATGGCAGCCTGTTGATCCCTTATCCGTTCGCGCGCCAGCTTGTCACGCGTCTGGGTCATGCGGAACTGGTTTGCAGCAAGTTCGGTTGTATCCATCCTGTCCATCAGATTTTCTTTTTCGGGTATCCTTTTAAATCGCTTAATGGCGTCACGCCCCATACCACCGTACATCCCTTTATATCCTGCATCATGAAAAACACCAAACATCTTGTCATGAACCCCTGCTTCCCGCGCTGCGCCCGACAGGGCTTTAAACTCCTCAGCGGTCTGTTTGCGAAGCTCCAACCGTTCTAAATCGGCAGTAACGGCATCAGAAATTTCCTGTCTGCGCGCCTGAATTGCAAAATATTTTTGAGCATTTGCGATTTCAGGTTTGCGAGGATCTCCATTCTGAGCAATCAAATAACAGGCAAATCGGGACAGATGGTAGTCATTAACCAATTGCACTGCACCTTTTCCACCCTCTATCGGTTTGCCGGCGCCGGCAAAGTGATAGCGAGGTTCATTCCCTGAATTTTTACAAGATGTTATTGCCCTTTTAACGGCGTCTTCAAATCTCCTCCATTGCGTATATCCCAAAAGAGGCTGAATCTCCCGCGCGCTCCAATATTCCGCTCCATATTCATTTATTTTCTTCAGGTCTTCAAAAGACTTGCTTCCCATTGATACCAAATGTTTATCCGACATACCCTCCCCCAAAATAAAGAAATAATATCAAGTGTTCACAGCTCATCATTTCATACCTCAATCGCGCCGCTCATCAGCCGCGGCAAAAGCAAATCACGGGCTTGGGCGAGTTTTTGGTTTTGAATTAATAGCTGGATTATCTCACTATTTATCAAACTAAATATTTCATCAAACGACTCAAGCAATGGATCGGGTGGAAGAATTACCTTTTGCTCTCCAAGCTTAATGGGGCTCAAATTTTGCTGAGCGGAACCATAAGATAAATTTTCAATTCTCTTTTGCATTGTTGGGCTATCAAACATCCAATAAATATAGCTTTTAGGTAATTTGTTTTTCGATTCGATTTTTGCTACGCGTTGGTTTAGTAAAAAGTTCTCACCATATACTAAACAGACTCTTCCAACATTGCCCGTAAGAGACATTAAAATATCGCCATTAGATAAAAAACAATGTTTTCTCATTGCATTTGGGGTGTCGTCCAAGTAATCAGTGCATTGAGGAATAAAACTGCCTTGCTGAACATTTTTTATAGTTACAATTCCGTACTTACCCTCTTGTTGATATGATGTGCCTTTAAATGCATGGCCTCCCAAAAGAGAAACGAGGGTATTTATCTTTTCTTTCTCCCACCCATCCGGCACGCCATCGACTATCTTTACTTTTCCATATCCCGGAAAGCGGAAATACACAAACCACTCGCGGAATAATAGCCGCGCCGATTCTTCCAAAAGCTGTATCCGTCGGCGGTTGGTGTAGATAAGGTCGTCGTAGGCATATACAATGTCAATAATGCTTCGCTGAGTGTCAATATCTGGCAAAGTAATTTTTAAATTGTCCAGCACCGGTTTTGTTAAATACTGCGTTGCAGCTCCTATTGAAGCACTTTTGAAATACTCTAAAACGGGGCGAAGAGAGAAATAAACAAATTTGTTTAATACTTTATTCCTATCTTTTGATTCTATAATGTAAGTCCTTTGATACGCATTAAACTTCCCTTGATAATATTTTAGTGGAAATATCCCATTAGCATTGTTTCCTCCAAGTAACACCGCCTCTGTATCGAATGCGAATTTATCTATACTGAATGTTTCTTGAGCACAAGTAAAAAAAGGGTATTTGCCGCCTTCAACAGCAGCATTAGAATCAAGCTTGCCTGTTCTGATTGTACAAATATGACCTAATTTCGATTTTTGACTTGTTTTCATATCTCTATCTTCTTAAAATTTTCACTAATTTTTTTTGCTAAATCGACAGCTTGGGCGTTCAGGCCTTCCAGCTCGGTATGAATAGTGCGCATGGTTTCACCAAAGTCAAAATCCGGGTCTTCCTCCTCCGGTGCTACGCCCACATACCTGCCCGGGGTCAGGCTCCAGTCGTTTTCTTTCAGTTCGGCTTTATCCACCAGCTTCACCAACCCTTCCACATCGCGGAGTTTTCCTTCCGGGAATCGCTCGATGAGCCACTGCGCTTGGTGATGAAAATAGCGGGCTAATTTAAGTTGTTCTACCGCTGTGTCGCGCGCCGCTTCGGTTTGTTTTTTGAGGATGGCAATTTCTCGCGTATTCCACTTGTCGCTATCTTTGGAGTTGTGGGTATTGAGGCACACATCAATCAAACGGTTGGCGAGCCGATACATCAGTTCGGCTTCTTTAATTAGCTTATTGTTTTCCTCTGCGAGTGGTTCCAATTCTTTGAGCGCTGCGGCAAGTTTAATAGTGTCTTTATTTTGCTTTTTCCACCAGGCGGTTTTTTCTTGCGCCAACTTGGCAAATGCCTGACTTCCGCTGGTGTAGTCTTTCAGACAGTCGGCTAACTCTTTAACTGTTTCTGCTTGTTTCCCGCCTTTAGCAAGTGTAGCCATAAATGGTTGAATCTCTTTATTTAATTTGGTAAAAATAGTTTCATAGTCTCGTGCCGGAGCGATGCTTTGCACGGCTTCATTAATCGTGGCGGAAATATAATTCACTACCAAGTGATGAAAACGCTTCGTCTCACCCCGATAAAGCCATACGATGGAAAGAATATTTTGCAATTGCTCCGGTGAAAATTCCCAAATTTTCCTGCTTCCCTTTAGTTTACGAGCAACATTCCGCGCATCGATCATCAGTACCTTATCTTTTAGATTCTCCGGTTTAGATTTATTAAAGAACCAAAGCTCACATGGAACAGTACGTGTATAAAAAAAGCCTGATCGGATTGCGATCATGATATCCACATGACCGGTCTCAATCAGCTTCTCCCGCACTTTGGCTTCAGTGTTGCCTGCACTTGACGCCTGGGACGACATTACAAATCCAGCCCTGCCTTGTTCGGTCAAGTAACTGTAAAAATAACTGATCCAGACATAGTTGCCGTTGCTGACTTTGCCTTTCTTATTCACTCCGGGCAGGCCAAAAGGCAAACGGGGATCGTTTTTGATTTTGTCGGCATCAATTTCATCCACATTAAACGGCGGATTGGCCATCAAAAAGTCGGCTTTCTTATACAGATTATGCGGGTCTTCATAGTAGGTAATCGCTTTTTTGATATCACCCACCAAGCCATGCACCGCCAGATTCATTTTTGCCAGGTTGATCGTGGTGGCGTTTTTCTCCAGACCATAAAAGCTCAATTTATCGTTTGGATTTTCGTGCAGATTTTCTACAAAACGCGCACTCTGAACAAACATCCCGCCGCTGCCGCAGGCTATATCCAGCACTGTTCCTTTTTTGGGTTCCAGCACATTGGCAATGAGTGCTACCAAGGATACCGGCGTAAAAAACTCGCCGCCGTCATGCGCTTTTTGATCAGCGAACTGTGTGAGAAAATATTCATAAATTCTTCCAAATACATCGCCGGATACTTTTTTAAGTTCTTCAGGATTCAACCCCCGCAGCAGTTGGCCCAATATTTCATTATCCAATTCACGATATTCTTTTTTGGGCAACACGCCGCGCAGAGTGTCATAATCTTCTTCAATTGATTCCATTGCATCAATAACTGCCTTGGCGCGATCATCGCTGTCTTTGAGAGCTACGAGATAATCAAATTGAGCTTTGGGCTGTAGAAAAATAGCGGATTTTTTGCTGAAATCCTTTTTTGTCAACGCCGGGGTTTTGCCCCCGCGCATCGGCAGGCTGGCAATGATTTCATCTTTTACCGCCAAATACCGGCTGTAGGCATGGCGCAAGAAAACCAATCCCATTACCGGCATAAAATATTCATTGCTTGCATAATTGGAATTTGCCCGGAGCGTATCCGCCGCGCTCCAGAGTCTTTTCTCTATTGCTTCTATATTTTCCAGTTGTGACATGGTTTTATTTTACTTAAAAAGTAATCCTTTTTCCTTAAAACTGATATAACCGTCATCGGTGATGATGATATGGTCAAGTACTTCAATATCGAGAATCGTGCCCGATTGGATCAATTTTTCAGTTAGCTTGATATCCTCATCAGACACTTCCGTGTTTTTTGATGGATGATTGTGCGCCAATATGATGGAAGAAGTAAAGTGGCGTATAGCCGGTTCAAAAACTTCGCGTGGATGCACCAGTGTTTCCGTCAATGTGCCTATAGAAATAGTTTCTTTATGAATGAGTTGCTTGCGAGCATTGAGATACAGCACCATAAAATATTCTTTTTGCTTACCGCGCAAATCGGCAAGCTGGGCAACCGTGTCTCTTACGGAATCGAGGATGGGAAGAGAATTATTAAAGGAACCAACCGCGCGACTGCCAAGCTCCAAAGCCGCCTTGATCGTAATGGCTTTGGTATCTTCCAGCCCCTTAATACCTTTCAGATCATCTATTGAAACTGCCAAAAGTTTTGATAAGGGATATTTTTTCAAAGTTTCCTTAGCAATATCCAAAGCGCTTTTACCGGCCCGCCCGATACGAATCAGGATTGCCAATAACTCGGCATCGCTTACATTCTCCGCTCCCTTTTCCGACAGCTTTTCTCGGGGCCGCTTATGTTTTGGTAAGTCTTTGATTTTTGGCATAGATTTTCCTCAAGTTTATAATGTTTATTGTATTTCATTTCCCCTTATAAATAAATCATTTTCAGAACGAGCTAAAAAAAGGGGGTCAAGTCTGCCTTTGACCCTTATTAATGCTGTCTTGTATTTTCCCTATCTGTTTTTTAATTTTCCTGTCGTATTTTATAAGCTTCGAAACTCTTCTGTTATTAAGGTTTTTGTCTCTTATTGTCTTTCATGGGTCAAAGGCAAACTTGCCCCCTTTTCTTCGGTGCGATGTTGTCGAGATCAGATTGACCTCCGAGTGCATGCGCTTTTATGTGATCAAAGTGAACATTTTCAGTCTCAGGGATGGGGTGGCCAGTCGCAAAACAATTCCTGCCATGCCGTTTTATAATGATCTCTTTTTCCTCAGCATTGAGTTGCCTTTTCATCGTAATTGCCATAACCCCTTTTTCCTCCTTATAAATATGATTCTTTGCTTACTGCACAACGTGAAGCTGAGCCGCCGCGCACGACTTTTCTATTCGCGATGAAGATCACGCGGTCGGCCTCAAGCGTCTGGTTATAGGGCGCTTTTATTCCTTGGTATCAAAAATAGCCTCTTCGGGATTTTTAATTGCAGAAAGAATATTCTCTGCAACCTTGTCAATTAATTTCTGCCCCCAAAAAGGATCGTTTACATCGTAATAGATAACTCGAATATGATTTAAATCAAAGGGAACATCTTCTTCGTTCGATGAAACTAGAACAACAGGTTTTTTTAGAGCATGTGCTATACCAAGTTCATAATACACATTAGGGTTTCTACTGGTAAGCTCAGCAATTAGAATCTTTGCTGAATTTATACCTGCCCAAATTTGATCAATTATTTTTCCTGTACCAAATAATTCATCATCAGCACGAATAGGTTTTAAACCTGCCTTCTCAATAGCGGTTTTATATATTTTTTCATAATAGCTGCCAAGTGGGTTAGCAAATGGCATCATAACAAAGCAAGAATCATCAGATTTAACCTTTACTGATCGTTCTAGTTTTTTAAAGGTTTTATTTGCTTTAGCTTGACCAGCGCCTTCATCTTCTAACGCATTTACAACCCGATATTTTCCTTCGTGTTCTGTAATGAGTTTTGCAAATGTTAATGTGTCAAAGAAAATTGATTTAAACTCACTCAACTTTGATTGTGGAATTTTAAATTTATCAGTTAATGCGTTATCAAAAAATTCCATATCTGGAAGGTTTTCACCGCGATAGTGAGTATAAATGTCAGAGATCACAGGGGCTTTCATAGCGGCTTCTTGTACACCTGACAGATAATCATTGCTTTCTTGAGGTTTTAGAATCTTTCGAGCTATATCAGTTAACCGTAATTTTCCGGATTCAGGGCGCTCAATTAATCCATATTTAATTGCAGTGTTAATCTCAACTGCATATGGCCCTTTGTTGTACTTTACTCCAACATAAGTTGCAGTTTCCTCATCTGTGCACGGTTTTCCTGCATTTTGTTCCAAGATACCTTTGGGAATTCTTAAAGCTTTTTCTATAGATGACCTTGGGTAATTAGGAACCTTGGGTGAGCTGGGTCTTTTGGCCTTTTTTGGTTTAGTTTCTTCGGTCATTTTATCTCCTTAAGTTTTGGTGTTCATGCCCTATAACGTATTGTATTAAGCAGAAAAAAATCTGCATATTAACGCTATATATTTTCTTTATAATATCGTATTGCTGTATTTAATACAGTTTTAAGAGGGATGTAATGGGCTGTTTATGGAATGCTTCTCAAGTTTATCAGCTTGTATCGCAGAGGAAGAGGGCAGCTAAGTTCTTTTTCAGTTCGAGGTTCAGATCCAGGGTTGTGAAGCAAAAAGCCCCATCCTTCATGTTGCTAAAAGAAATGGGGCTTTATTTTTTTGTAATCCAGTTACAGGTCACATGATCCTCCTTGTTTGAGGTTCAAAAACATACCAAAATTAATTTGAAACACTGTATATCATGTGAACATGCAAGTCAATTTAATTTGCCGTCTTTTCGATGAGTTATCTTTGATGGATTCGTAAAAAGCAAAGACAGGCAACGCTGTTTATCAGGCGAACCTTAATTTAATGAGGATAATTATTTATTTTCTCTGCGATCTTTGCGTCTTGAGCAAAGCGGGCGGTTGATACTTGGATATTTTCTAAAGATGTGCTGAATTGTGTGGAGGCGGCAATCAGATTCGAACTGATGAATAGCGGTTTTGCAGACCGCTGCCTTACCACTTGGCTATGCCGCCGGAACACCAAAGCTAAAAATAAAAATGGAGCGGGAAACGGGATTTGAACCCGCGACTTCGACCTTGGCAAGGTCGCACTCTACCACTGAGTTACTCCCGCTCAGAGATTTATGAATATTTTACAAAAACAGCAATTTTGTCAACAAAAAACTGGGTTATATTTTGAGATGCTTTTTGAACTTCATAAAATAATCAACTCCCGACCAGACCGTTAATATCAGAGCCGCCCATAAAAACATGGTTCCGATTGCATGGAAATTTACACCAAAACGAGGATAATGGAATAAAAGAGGTATGATAGCTGCTATCTGAAACCCTGTTTTATATTTTCCAAGACTTGATGCTGCAATATCCTCTCTGTTTTCAACGGCAAAATTACGCAGGCCGGTTACGGCGATCTCGCGGCCTATAATTATGCAAACAATCCATCCGGGAACCCAGCCATGAGAGGCTAGCATGATAAAGGCCGAAGCAACGAGGAGCTTGTCGGCAACCGGATCCATAATCCTTCCAAACTTGGATTCAAGTCCATGAAGCCTTGCAAAATAGCCGTCCAGATAATCGGTAATTGCCGCGGCGCTGAATAAAAGGGCTGCAATAAATGTGAAAAATTTGTTCGGAAACACCATTAGAAACACAATGACCGGTATTACCGCCATGCGATATAATGTCAGCTTGTTAGGATTGCTGAGTAAATCTTTTATCTTGTCTTTAGAAATCATTCTGTCTGATTACTTCTTTGCCTTGTTCCAGTCATCAAGAAAGGCTTTAATCCCTTGGTCGGTCAAGGGGTGGGCGGCAAACTTGGCAAGCACCTTATATGGTATGGTAGCAATATCGGCGCCGATTAACGCCGCGTCAAGAACATGGAGCGGATTCCTGACACTTGCCACAATAATCTCCGTATCAAATGCATAATTGCCGTAAATTTCAACAATCTGCTCTACCAGAACCATACCCTCATTAGATATGTCATCTAAACGTCCGATAAAAGGGCTTACATAAGTAGCCCCCGCTTTTGCCGCCATAAGGGCCTGAAGAGGTGAAAAAACCAGGGTGACATTTGTCTTTATTCCCTCTTCCGAAAGCTTGCGCGTAGCCTTTATTCCATTAACCGTCATGGGGATTTTAACAACTATGTTATCATGAAGCGCTGCAAGATGCCGAGCCTCCTTGACCATGCCTTCAGTATCAAGACTGATAACTTCCGCGCTTACAGGTCCATCCACAATCTCGCAAATCTCTTTAATAAGTTCTTCAAAATCACGGCCTTCTTTTGCAACCAGACTTGGGTTGGTTGTAACTCCGTCAACCATGCCCATGCTGTTAGCATCCTTTATTTCTTCTATATTTGCAGTATCAATAAAAAATTTCATCTGTTAAAACCTCCTAAACGTCCATTTTTGAATGCTTTGCAATAAATTTATCTCTGCATTCTGTGCCGCAAAAATACAGATCCTTTTCGTCAATCTTTAAATGTACCCCGTTTCTCTTTGGGAAATATGCCTCGCAATAAGGATCTTTTACCATTACATCGTCGATTTCACCGGCAGCCTCGCGGGAAACCTTGGTTTTCGATGACCCGCCTTGAAGCATCCATGACTTAATCGCCCTGTATGCAAAGTATATTAATCCTAATATTATTAAAAACCGCATCTATATCAAATCCTGCTCTTTCAGCTCTCTTACTATTTGCCCATCATCATCCAGGCTGTCTAACAGGCATTGCATATCCTTTTTAAAAACAGGATGAACAATGTGTGGACCTATATCACAAATAGGCTTTAAAACAAAGCGTCTTTTATGCATCCTGGGATGAGGGATGATCAGCTCAGGTGAATTTATTATAATATCATCATATATAAGGATATCAAGATCAAGTATTCTGGGGCCGAACCTTTCGGCATTATGATTGCGACCCGCATTGCCTTGAATTAATTTTAGTTTATCTAAAAGCCGGAAAGGATCTAGTCTGGTCTCAATTTTTACAACAAGATTTACAAACCAATCCTGATTTATATAATCAACCGGTTCGGTCATGTAAAAAGGAGATATGCTCCTTATAATAGATGTTTTCGATTCTGCCAGGGAGGTCAGGCTGTTTTTGCAGTTTTCAAGCCTGCTTCCCATGTTTGACCCTATGGAAATATATGCGATATGGCCATAATTCATTTAAAAGCCGACTGAGCCGATTCTTTCAAGAACCTCTTTCAATCTTTTTTTACCGACGGTTAAGGCCATTCTTATATATCCTTCTCCTGCCGCTCCAAATCCATTGCCCGGAGTTACGACTATGCCTGCCTCTTTCAGAAGGCGGCCTGCTGTTTCCGTCGAAGAATATCCCTTTGGAACCTCAATCCAGAGATAAAATGTAGCCCTGGGTCTTTCCACCGAAAATCCAAGATCAGCAAGACCGTCAACTAATATATCACGGCGGGACGCATATTCTTTGTTTATCTCCTCTAAACCGGTCTGGTCCCCTTCCAGGGCAGCTATGCCCGCAATCTGGATCGCCTGGAACGCACCTGAATCGATATTGCTTTTCACCTGGCCAAGCGCCTGTATTACCTCGGCCCTGCCGACCGCAAACCCGATGCGCCAGCCCGTCATATTATATGTTTTTGAAAGTGAATGAAACTCTATCCCCACATCCTTTGCGCCTGGGGTTTCAAGAAAACTTTTCGGTTTGTATCCATCAAAAGCCATCTCAGTATAGGCTGCATCGTGACAAACAATTATATTGTTCGTTTCTGCAAAAGCGACCGTTTCTTCAAAGAATTCCCCGGTTGCAACCGCAGACGTCGGATTGTTGGGATAATTAATAAACATCATCTTTGCTTTCCCCGCGATCTCGTCAGGCACAGCCCCTAAATCAGGCAGAAAATTATTCTCCTTTATAAGATCCATGAAATATGTCTGACCGCCCGCAAACCTCACCCCGATATCATAGACCGGATAGCCCGGACTTGTTACAAGAGCCGTATCTCCGGGATTAATAAAGGCAAGGGGTATATGGGCTATCCCTTCCTTGGACCCTATCAGCGTGACAATTTCCTTCTTATAATCAAGATCTACATTAAATCTGCGCTTATACCATTTCGCAACCGCCTTGTTGAAATCATCCATGCCTGTATATGATGGATATCTATGATTTGCCGGATCCAGCGCCGCCCTGTTTAAAGCTTCAATTATATGCGGAGGGGTCGGCATGTCGGGATCCCCTACCCCCAGGTCAATGATATCAACACCTGACTTCCTGACCTCTTCTTTTTGCCTGTCTATTTCCTTGAACAGATATGGCGGCAATGAATTTAATCTGTCCGATTTTTCGATTTTAATCATTATTTTTTATTCCTCAAACTTCCAGGCATCCTCATAAACTTCTCCCCTGTAAATAATGCGGGCATCCCCCTCAAGATAAACATCGTAAAAAATGTCTTCCTTTTCCTTGTAGTAAACATAAAGATTCTGCCTGCTTTTAGTTCTAATATTAACAGGAGATTTGATTTTTGACTTTTTTGCCGTTACAAGAGCCCCTGCTACCGCACCTGTGCCGCATGCCAGGGTTTCATCTTCGACTCCGCGCTCATAAGTCCGTATGGCAATAACGCCATCCTGCCGCGGGCATATGAAATTTACATTTGTTCCTGCAGGAGCAAACCTCTCGTGAAACCGCATCTCCCTGCCAAGATTAACAACATCAATATCATCAATGCTGTCAAGCATAATTACCACGTGAGGAACGCCGGTATTAACACTGCTGATAAACAAAGGCCCGTTTTTAAGGTCAATGGAATAATCGACTTTAAGATTCACAGGGTCCGGCATCTTAACCTTAACCAGATGGTTTGTAACCTGTGCGGAAACTATCCCCGCATCTGTTTCAAATGACATCTCAGGGCCGGCGATCCTGTTTAAATATGCAAAACGCGCAACACATCTTGCCCCGTTTCCACACATCTCGGCAGGGTTTCCGTCAGAATTAAAAAAACGCCACTTAAAATCAACCAAACCAGACTTTTCTACCAATATTAATCCATCAGCGCCAACAGACATTTTTCTGCGGCACACATTTGCGACAAAATTTTTCAGATTCTTTTCATCAATAATCCTGTCCCTGTTATCGATTATGATAAAATCGTTTCCGCTGCCGCTTACTTTAAAGAATTCAATATGTTTCATAATTTTAAGAAAGAAGTGCTCAACTAAAAGTTGAGTAACATTTTAGCCTTTTGAAAAAGACTCTGACAGGATAACAGGATATATAACTTACTGAACTCATACGTGGTTTCAAGTATTGTCTTAATGTTTGTTGTTGGTGCCGTTGTCGAAGCTTAAGGTATAATATTTCGCTTTAAAAATTTATTTTGGCCCTTACCGTTTAAAGAACTAACGTGTTACAAAGTCTCTAATTTTCTAAAAACGGCGGTATCGATTCTCCTGCTATCAGGTCAGTATAATCCTGGCGTTTTTTTACAACATAAAACCGGTCGTCCTTTACCATAACTTCGGCAACGCGCAGCCTTGAACAGTAATTAGACGACATTGTAAATCCATATGCGCCGGCGCTCATCACCGCTAGAAGATCGTCTCTCTTTACATTAGAAATCCTGCGATCTGCGGCCAGGAAATCTCCACTCTCACAGATAGGCCCTACAATATCCGCTGTTATCAGCTCATTTTCAGACTTTACAACCGGTTCAATCGCATGAAATGCTTTATAAAGGCTCGGACGCGCCAGATCGTTCATGCCCGCATCAACGACAATAAACTCCTTGTCTTTGCCTGATTTTCTATAAAGAACTTTTGTGACCAGTATCCCTGCATTTCCTACAATGACTCTGCCGGGCTCTAAAATAAGTTGAAGCGGCATCCCTTCAAGAGACTTAACTATTGCTCCCGCGTAATCATTAAGCTCAGGAGGAGATTCATCATTATATGTTATTCCAAGGCCACCGCCTATATCAAGGTATCTTATTTCAATCCCCGAATCCTTCAGTCTGTTTATCAACACCTTGATGCTTTTCAGCGCATCTACAAAAGGCTGCACCTGGGTAATCTGTGATCCGATATGACAGTCGATTCCTATTACATTAATATTCTTTAAGCTCTTTGCAACCTTGTAGCATTCACTCGCGGTCTCAATGTCAATACCAAATTTATTCTTTTTCAGACCCGTTGAAATATATGGATGTGTTTTGGGATCAACATCAGGATTTACCCGGATTGCAACAGGAGCTCTCAATTTTAAAAAGCCGGCTCTTTTGTTTATAAGTTCAAGCTCTTCAAGAGATTCGACGTTAAACATCATGATGCCTGTATTAAGAGCGTAGTCGATCTCATCTATGCGTTTTCCAACGCCTGAATAGACAATTCTATCGGGCTGAAAGCCGGCTTTTAATCCGCGATAGAGTTCCCCTCCTGAAACAATATCAAGGCCGCTTCCAAGACCTGCAAAAAGTTTTAAAACAGCAAGGCTGGTATTTGCCTTTGCAGAAAAACAGACAAGCCGTTTTATGCCGTCAAACGCATCGTTAAAGGTGACAAAATGACGCTTTAATGTGGCATGACTGTATAAATAAAAAGGGGTGCCGACCTTTTGAGCGATGGTTTGAACCGGAACATCTTCACAATAGAGTTCATTGTCACGATAATTAAAATGATGCATAAAATTGCTGCTCGTTACTGGTGATTAATAATAAAATTGCCTGAATTAATGACATTGAGCCGTTAGTGGTCAAGTTCTATATAATTGGAGTCTTTTCCAAAAGCTCCTGTTTTTGTATAAACGGCTACCTTATAGATATATCTGCAGCCCTTTTCCAGGGTTTCCCTGTAGGTTATTTTTTTATTTATATCCTTTTCTACAATAGGAATATCGGCAATTTTCTTAAAACGCACAGGACACTTTTCACAGACAGGCTCGGAAAGAGATGTTTTTGATTTATATACAATAAAACCGCCCAAGCCTGATGCGATCTTCCCTTTTTCATCAGGAATGGTCCAGGCAAGCTCGAGAATATCACCGTCTATACTTGAATTTAAATTATCAACCACAGGCGGCCCGGCCTGACCTGGAGGGACAGGATCTGTCTTTCTGCCGCATCCAAAGGGAAAAACAACAATGCAGAGCAGAATTAAAAATATTATTGCGGCCAAACCTCTGACAAAGCCTTTATTCATCAGCATGCTCCACAGCATTAAGACCCTTTTCAGCGGCCTTTATAGCAGCCAGAACATTTTTTCTGGCGGTTCCGCCAAAAGATGTCCTGCGATTTATCATCTGATCTGTGCTTAAAATATTAAAAACATCCTTTTTAATCAGGCTTGAAAAAGGTTTTAACTCTTTTAATGTAAGTTCGTGCAGTTCTTTATCATTGTCCAGCGCATAGCTTACTGCTTTGCCTGCGCAGGTATGAGCCTGCCGAAAAGGCATTCCCGCGGTCACAAGATAATCAGCCAGATCTGTTGCATTTAAAAACCCTTTGGTTGCGGCCTCACGCATTGTCTCTTTGTTGATTTTCAGCTTGGGAAGCATCGACGAATATATATCAATGCAGGCTTTTAAAATATCAACCGTATTAAACAAAGGCTCTTTATCCTCCTGCATGTCCCGATTATAGGCAAGCGGTAATGATTTCATAATGGATAAAATGGCCATCAGATTCCCAAAAACACGACCGGTTTTCCCGCGGACCAGTTCAGGAACATCAGGGTTTTTCTTTTGGGGCATGATACTGCTTCCTGTGGCAAATGAATCAGGAAGGTCAATAAAACCGAACTCATATGTGGACCATAAAATAACCTCTTCCGATAAGCGGCTGAAATGCATCATGCATATACTTGCCGCTGATAAGAATTCAATGATAAAATCTCTGTCTGAAACCGAATCTATACTGTTTCTCGACACCTCTTTAAATTTAAGAAGCTTGGCCGTGTAATCTCTGTCGATCTGAAATGTTGTTCCGGCAAGGGCTCCGCTTCCGAGCGGCATTACATTTATCCGTTTCAGACAGTCCCTGAATCTGTCCGCATCCCGCAAAAACATCTCATAATAGGCCATCGTATGGTGAGCCAAAAGCACCGGCTGCGCTCTCTGCAGATGGGTATATCCAGGCAAAATAGTATCAATATTGGCCTTGGCAAATAACAAAATAACTTTTTTCAGATTAATGAGGCTTTTAATAATCTTTGCGGTCTCATCTCTAAGGTACATACGCACATCCAGGGCCACCTGATCATTACGGCTCCTTGCTGTATGAAGCTTCTGGGCAACCTTTCCTACCACATGGAGAAGTCTGGATTCAATATGCATATGGATATCCTCCAGACCATCATCAAACAGGAATTCTTCTCTCTCAAATTCCTTTTTTATATTGCTAAGGCCCTGTATTATTGATGAAGAATCCTCTTCTGTAATAATCGACGCCTTTGCAAGCATACTGCAATGAGCGATACTGCCTTCAATATCATAAGCATAGAGCCGCTTATCCACATCTATTGAAGAGGTAAAAATCTCTACGCCTCTATCTGTTTTTTCTGAAAATCTGCCGCCCCATGGCTTTTCTGTCATATATAACCTCTTAATTAGAATTGAATATTGTCGATTGAAAATTGGAGAAATAAATCTTGATGACTTCGTAAAAAGTCGAAAAGTTCTCTTTTCCGTCATTCTGGCAAAAGCCGGGCATGTAGTGAAGTGTTAGCGCTATCCGGTAATTACAAATAGTTGTCTCTGTGGTCTCCGTGTGCTCTGTGGTAAATTCGGCTTTTTACGAATTCATCATTTTTTGAATACGCAATCTTAGTGCATTAAGGCGGATAAAGCCTTCGGCATCTTTCTGGCTGAAAACACTGTCTTTTTCAAATGTTGCAAAATCCTCACTGTAAAGGGATTGATCTGATTTGCGCCCAAGAACACGGCAGTTTCCCTTATATAGTTCTAAGCGCACAACCCCTGAAACATTATGCTGGGTCTGGTCTATCATAGCCTGCAGAAGCTTCATCTCAGGTGAAAACCAGAAACCATAATATATGATTTCAGAATATTTAGGTATCAAAGAATCCCTGAGATGCATTATCTCTCTGTCCATGGTAATCGATTCAATCGCTATGTGGGCTGTCCTCAATATAGTGCCACCGGGGGTTTCATATACTCCACGGGATTTCATGCCGACAAAGCGGTTTTCAACTATATCTGCCCTGCCTATGCCGTTACGGCCGCCAAGTCTGTTTAGCTCCTTAAGCAGATTTGCCGGCGACAGCTCTTTACCGTTTATTGCAACCGGATCACCCTCCTTAAAAATTATTTCAATTATTTCAGGCTTGTCAGGCGCGTTCTCTGGCGAAACAGTCAATGTAAACATATTCTCAGGCGGTTCCTGCCAGGGATTTTCAAGCACGCCGCCTTCGTAACTTATATGAAGGAGGTTTCTGTCAGAGCTATAAGGTTTTGCCGGGGTTGTCGGAACAGGTATGCCGTGTTTTTCTGCAAACTCCATAAGGGATGAGCGAGAGTTAAGCGTCCATTCACGCCATGGAGCAATGATTTTAATGCCTGGATTAAGCGCAAGATAGCTCAGCTCAAATCGTACCTGGTCGTTCCCCTTTCCTGTAGCTCCATGGCTTACGGCGTCCGCCCCTTCTATCTGCGCTATCTCAATTTGTCGTTTCGCTATAAGGGGTCTGGCAAGGGATGTGCCTAAAAGATACTGGTGCTCATAAATGGCATTTGCGCGAAAAGCCGGAAATACATAATCCTTAACAAAGGTCTCCTTAAGATCATCTATATAAACCGCTTTAGCGCCGGTCTTTAATGCTTTTTCTTCTAAATGATCAAGCTCCTCTTCCTGCCCTAAATCGGCTGAAAATGCGATCACTTCGCAATCATATGTCTCAATAAGCCATTTTAATATAACTGATGTATCAAGGCCGCCCGAATAGGCTAAAACCACCTTGTTTATTTTATCAGACATGATATTATCCTGTTTCCATTACTTACCCATCAATACTTCAAGCACCGCCTTATGCATATGGCGTTTGTTTTCAGCCTGATCCCAAACAACCGAATTAGGCCCTTCCAGCACCTCTTCGCTAATCTCTTCACCCCTGTGAGCCGGCAGGCAGTGCATTACTATAACATCTTTCCGTGCCTTATCAACAAGCTCTTTATTTACCTGAAAAGGCTTAAACGCCTGCTTTCTTTCAATTTGCTCGGTCTCCTGTCCCATGCTTGCCCATACATCGGTATATATCACATCTGCATTATCCGCTGCCTCAACAGGGTCCGAGGTTGTCATAATCTTGCCGCACTTTCTCTTAAGCGCCTTTTCGACAACTTTACTGTCAGGATAATATCCTTCAGGACAGGCTAATGTAAGATTAAGCCCGAGGACAGCAGCAGCATTTATCCATGAATGAGCCACATTATTGCCGTCTCCAACCCATGCTATTTTTAGGTCTTTATATCCCCCCTTGTGCTCTATCACGGTCAAAAGATCGCTTAAAACCTGGCATGGATGATAAAGATCGGTCAGGGCATTTATTACCGGAATGGAAGCATACTCTGCAAACTCATTTAACAGATCCTGCGAAAATGTCCTGATAGCCAGGCAGTCCAGGTATCTTGAAAGAACCCTGGCAGTATCCCTTACCGGTTCATCCCTGGCGATCTGAGTATCTTTGGCGCTGATAAATATAGAGGTTCCGCCAAGCTGAACCATTGCCGTCTCAAAAGACAGACGGGTGCGTGTCGAATGTTTATCAAAAATAAGGCCTAGTGTTTTCCCTGCAAACGATCTATTGGAAATCCCTTTATTATGTTCCTTTTTAAGCTCAAGCGCCCGCTTAAAGAAGATCTCAAAATCTTCTTTGGACAGGTCTAAAAGTGTTAGTATGTCTTTTTTCAATTCAATCCCGCCATCAATATTTCATCCAGGCATTTTATCAGGGAGTTTATCTCATCCTTTTCTATGATAAGGGGAGGAATGAATCGCAGGATATTACCCTGAACGCAATTTATCAGAAACCCTTTTTCCATGCATTTTTTCACAACAGGCCCTGCGTCTGTTTTAAGTTTTATTCCAAGCAGCAAACCGATTCCGCGAACATCTGTAATGGAATCATGCCTGTCTTTCAGCCACAAAAGTCTTTCCTTAAAATAGGCTCCGACCTGCAAGCAATGGTCTATAACCCTTTCCCTGACAAGCGTCCTGACAACTTCTAATGAAGCAGCGGTAACAACCGGCGTGCCTCCAAATGTCGAAGCATGTGAACCCGGCCCGAATGCCTCGGCAATATGCTCTTTAGCCAGCATAGCTCCTATTGGTAATCCATTGGCAAGCGCTTTGGCCAATGTCATGATATCAGGCTTAATCCCGAAATGCTCATAAGCAAAAAGTTTTCCGGTCCGTCCAATTCCTGTCTGTATTTCATCAAAAACCAGCAAAACCCCTGTTTTATCACAAAGCCGCCTCACGTCTTTAAGGTATTCGGCATCAGGGCAGCGGACACCCCCTTCACCCTGGACAGGCTCTATAATAACCGCGCATGTAGATGTGTTTATTTTATTTTTTAGCGCGTCAATATCGTTAAAAGGCACAAAATCAAAACCTTCGAGTAATGGGTCAAAACCCTGCTTGATCTTGTCCTGGCCGGTAGCAGAAAGGGTGGCCATGGTGCGTCCATGAAAAGATTTCTCCATGGCTATTATCCTGTTACGGTGCAGATCTCCTTTATCATTGAAATATTTTCTGGCTAATTTTATTGCAGCCTCGTTTGCTTCAGCGCCGCTGTTGCAGAAAAAAACCCTGTCTGCAAAACTGTTGTCGACAAGCCATGACGCAAGCTCTACCTGGGGAACAGTATAATAAAGGTTCGACACATGAAAAAGGGTGTTTGCCTGATCTGACAAAGCCTTTGACACTGCTGGATGCGCGTGACCAAGGTTGCAAACGGCGATCCCCGCTACAAAATCGGTATAAGCCTTGCCTTCGCTGTCCCAGACGGTGCATCCTTTGCCCCTTGTGATTACAATCGGAAACCTGTTATATGTTTTTGCTATAACCTTATCAGCTCTATTTATTATATCGGTTTTCATATTATAACTTCAGTTCCGATCCCTTTGTTGGTAAAAAGCTCCAACAATACGCAGTGACGTTTGCATCCATTAATAATGTGAACCTTTTCAACCCCGTTTTTCAGTGCGTCTAAAGCGCATTCAAGCTTTGGAATCATACCCCTGGAAACGGTTTTATCCTGAATCATGTTATTTATCTTTTCAGCATTGATTGAAGATATTGTCGAGCCCGAGGCATCAAGCACTCCGTCAACATCTGTAATATAAATAAGACGTCCGGCTTTCAGCGCTATGGCCATCCTGCTTGCCACATGATCAGCATTGATATTGAATGTCTCTCCGGAATCTCCAACCCCGACCGGAGCAACAATTGGGATAAAATCCTCTTTAGTCAGCGTATTGATAATATCAGGATTAATATGTGTAATCTGTCCAACCAGACCTGGATCAATTATTTCAGGCGGCTTATCAGCATCCTCCTGATATTTGATATGGAGTTTTTTTGCCGATATAAGTCCTCCATCCTTGCCGCTTAAGCCGACTGCTTTTCCCCCGTATCGATTAATCCCAGCGACAATCGCCTTGTTTACCTTGCCCCCAAGTACCATCTCCACAACATCCATAGTCTGCTCGTCGGTAAAACGCATTCCTCTGACAAACTTTGGATCTATCCCCATTTGCTCAAGGACTGAGTTGATCTGCGGGCCGCCGCCATGCACAACAATCGGGTTGAGCCCAATAAATTTCAACAAAGTGATATCCTGGGAAAAATCGGCCTTTAACTGCTCATCAACCATTGCATGCCCGCCGTATTTAATTACAATGGTCATCCCGTAAAAACGACGTATATAGGGAAGAGCTTCAATGAGTATGTCTGCAACATTTGGAGTCATAATAAATCGCTGCGCTCTAATTTTAAATTATGAATGTTTAATTTAAAATTAAGAACTAAAAATTCAAAATTATTCTGTTAAAGGATATATCTGCTAAAATCTTCGTCATCCTTGATATCCTTAAATTTATCATCAACATACTTTCCGTCGATTACAATCCTTTTTTCTTTCATGTCAGGAGCATCAAAGAGTATATCCTCAAGCAGATGTTCCATCAGTGTATGGAGTCTCCTTGCCCCGATATTTTCAGTCAGATTATTAACCTCTTCAGCAATTGCCGCGATTTTCGCCACAGCATCATTCTCAAAAATCACATCAATACCTTCTGTCCTTAAAAGCTCCAGGTATTGAAGAAGCAACGCGTTTTTCGGTTCGGTAAGTATCCTGACGAACTCGTCCTTTCCAAGGGAATCAAGTTCTACCCGGATCGGGAACCTGCCCTGAAGCTCGGGAATTAAATCAGAAGGTTTAACTGTGTGAAATGCGCCTGAAGCAATAAAAAGGATATGGTCTGTTTTCACGGGACCGTACTTGGTTGTAACACCGCACCCTTCCACTATGGGAAGAAGATCCCGCTGCACCCCTTCCCTGGACACATCAGGGCCGTGGCTGTTGTTTTTACTCACAATTTTGTCTATCTCATCAAGAAAAATTATTCCTGTCTGTTCAACCTTTTCAATTGCCTGGCTTACGACTTTCTCCATATCCACAAGATTTTGAGCCTCTTCCTGAGATAAAATCCTCATGGCTTCAGGAACTTTAAGCTTCCTTCTCTTTGAGCTTTTTGGCATTATGCCGCCCAACATATCCTTAAAGTTAATGCCCATCTCCTCTATCCCCATGCTCGAGAATATCTCCACAACAGGCACAGCCCGATCTGAAATATCAATGTCAACATACCGGTTGTCAAGTTTTCCTTGCCGAAGCATTTCGCGAAGTTTTTCTCTTGTTGAGGATGATTCATCATCATTATGCGCCATAAAATCGATTGGGATTTGTTGTGCGGCTTCACTATCCTGCTTTTGCTTTGCTCTTGGTTTTGGAAGCAGAAGGTCAAGCATTCTTTCTTCGGCAATCTGCAGCGCTTTTTCTTCCACCGCTTCCTGAGCCCTTGCTTTAACCATGTTTACGGTAAGTTCCAGCAGGTCCCTTACCATTGATTCAACATCTCTGCCCATATATCCGACTTCGGTAAACTTGGATGCCTCAACCTTGGTAAATGGTGAATCTGTAAGCCGGGAAAGCCTCCTCGCTATCTCTGTTTTTCCCACTCCTGTTGGGCCGATAAGTATAATGTTTTTTGGCGCAATTTCATCGCGAAGTTCTTCGGGAACCTGTTGCCGACGCCATCTGTTTCTTAAAGCAACAGCTACTGAACGCTTTGCCTTGTGCTGACCAATAATATATTTATCCAGCTCTTTAACGATTTCTGATGGTTTTAAATCACCCATGTTAGTTATATATTCCTACAATTCTTCTATGGTTAATGAATCATTTGTAAACACACAGATTGAACCGGCTATTCTCAAGGCTTCTTCTACAATACTCCTTGCATCCATATCTGTATGCCTTATCAGAGCTGTTGCCGCTGCCTGGGCGCTGACTCCTCCGGACCCAATGCCGATAATTCCTTCATCAGGTTCAATTACATCACCGTTGCCCGAGATAAGAAACATTCTGGTTTCATCCGCGGCAATCATTATTGCCTCAAGACGTCTCAAATACTTGTCAGTTCGCCAGTCTTTTGCCAACTCAACAGCGCTGCGTGTCAGGTTTCCGTTGTAACGTTCAAGTTTTGCTTCCAAACGTTCAGAAAGATTTAAAGCATCAGCGGTTGCTCCGGCAAATCCCACAATAATTTTATCATTATAAATCTTTCTTACCTTTTTGGCATGATGTTTTATAATAATATTATTCAAAGTTACCTGGCCGTCACCGGCAACCGCCAGTTTATCCTTATGCCTTATGGCAATTATGGTCGTTCCATGAAATTTCATATTAGAGTCACTCATAAATAATTACCTTCTGGGATGGGCTTTGTCATAAGTTTCCATTAGTCTGTCTATACTTACATGTGTATATTTTTGTGTAGTAGAAAGGTTTTTATGCCCCAGGAGTTCCTGCACTACCCTTAAATCCGCTCCCGCGTCAAGCATATGTGTTGCAAATGAGTGACGCAAAGCGTGTGGTGAAACAGGCATTAAAAGACCGCATTCTTTTGCAATCCCGGCAAGGATGCGGGCAATAGATCTTGCTGTAAGACGGCCATTGTTTTTGTTTAAAAACAATGGGCCGTTTTCATCAATTTGCGTGCCTGCTTCCAGTCGCAGCCTGTTTCTATAAGCCTTTATTGCATCAAGAGCATTTTTGCCGATCGGCACAATTCTTTCCTTGTTGCCTTTTCCAAAGACACGGATAACACCGCTCGCAAAATCCACGTCAATCAAATTCAATCCCGCAAGCTCGGATACTCTTATTCCGCTCGAATATAGAGACTCAAAAATAGCGCAATCCCTCAGTCCGGCCAAAGTGTCCGTGTTTATGAAATTCAGCAGCCTGAATGTGTCATCGACTGTCAAACAGACAGGCATAGCCTTTATCTGTTTTGGCGAAAGAATCAAATCAGCCGGATTATCAGTAATTACACCATACTTCACAAGATATCTGAAAAAGGAACGCAAAGAGGAAAGCTTGCGCGCTATGGTTACTTTTTTGTTCTTTTTGTGTAAAAACCCCAAATAACCCCTGATTATCAATGGGCTTACTTCATCCACTCCAGCCTGATTTTCTTTGTTTGGAGCAAAAAAGGATGCAAACTCTTCAAGATCGTGCAGGTATGCGCGAGAGGTGTTTTTGGAATACCCCTTTTCAATGGAAAGAAATTCGATAAAAGATCCGATTAACTTTTTGAAAGAAGATGAAATCATTAAAATTTAATTAGCTCTTCAAGATCGCCCCAGGTTTCAACCTCCACAAATGGATGAGCCTCTCTGTTCCACGGCTGCTTGAACAGAACCGGAGTTATGCCTGCTTTTTTAAGCCTAAAACATGTCTCAAGCCTGTCTTCAACAAAATAGGCTATATTTCTGCTCAAAAGAACATCCGACTTGCCTTCAAATGTGCCTGTTGTAACAATCTCTATTGAATCAGGCTTAAGCGGCAGGATGCTTAACATCCAATCGTAGATGGGACCCAAATAAGGTCGCGCTGTCACAAAGAGAAGCCGTTTCTGGCTTTTCCCGAGTTTCGTTAACACCTCGGGAGCACCGGCTATAGGTTTTAAGGTAGCATTATAATTGCCATCGAGTATGCGCTTCAATATGTTGTTAATAATGTTTTTATCGATATCAATGCAATCTTCAATAGCATAAGTGGTAATATCTTCGGGCGTTATCCAGTTTATGCCATACTCCTTTTGCGCTATATCAAGAAACAATGTCATGGTGTCGGCAAAAACCCCATCAATATCAAAAGCTACAGAGGACGGATTAATCATAAATATTACTTTATGCTGCTTTTCTTGTTTTTTTCTTCAGCCTGGCAATGCGCCGCTTGGAAATAATTACCATCTTTTTATTATCGGCCTTTAAAAAAGCCTCTTGCTCAGCCTTTAATTTTTTGATTTTCAACTTGATATTGCGGACCAATGCATCAGCTTTCTTCCCGGGCTTATCTTCAATTCCCCTTGCCTTTTTTATTAAAATGAGCAATTCCGCCTTGTTCATTCCGTGAACACCGATAATTTCAGGAATCTCCTTGGCTATCTCCCTCAGCTCCTTGACAGTCATCTTGTCTATAGATTTTTCTTCGATCTTCTTTTTTCCCTTAGTACCCATATCCAGTGGATCTCCTTTTCTATCCTTAGAGGGTTTTGCAAAACCGTTAATTATAACAAGAAAAATAGTCTTTTTAACTATTTTATTTTATTATGTCAATAGTTGATGTCCTTATACAGGGTAAACATATTTATTTGTCTTCCTTTTCCCGAGGTTTGATAAACGCGCTGAACAACTCAATCGGAAACGGAAAAATTGTTGTTGTATTCTGCTCTGCCGACATCTCGCGCATTGTTTGGAGATACCTGAGTTGCAAGGCCGTAGGGTGACCTTCAATTATTTTCGATGCTTCGGCCAGCTTTGTCGCAGCCTGGAATTCCCCTTCTGCATTGATTACCTTGGCGCGACGTTCCCTTTCCGCCTCAGCCTGCTTAGCCATAGAGCGCTGCATCTCCTGGGGCAGATCAATATGCTTTAATTCCACGGTTGTAACCTTTAAACCCCACGGATCTGTATGTGTATCCAGTATTGTCTGAAGCTGTTCATTAATGTTTTCCCTTTCAGACAAAAGCTCATCCAGATTTACCTGGCCGCATACACTTCTCAGGGTTGTCTGAGCAAGTTGAGACATGGCATAGCTGTATTGCTCAACCTCAATTATAGCCTTTATCGGGTCGATTACCCTGAAATAGATTACAGCATTAACCTTCACCGAAACATTATCCCTGGTTATAACATCCTGAGGATCTACATCCATGGCTACAAGACGCAGGCTTACCTTTACCATTTTATCTATCATTGGAATAAGTATGATCAGACCTGGCCCTTTTGCCTTGATAACCCTGCCAAGCCTGAATATAACCCCGCGTTCATACTCGTTTAATATTCGTATGGCTGTTGACAGAAAAAAGGCTACAAATACAACAACAGCAATTAATGTAAACATTTTATCCTCCTTTTTTAAACAACCTCTAATTATCCTGTCGGCCGATACTGATCGGCTCAACATCGAGTATGAGATTTACCACCTTTATCACCCTTACCCTTGTGCCTTTGCTTATCCTGTTTTTTGAGGTCGCATTCCAGAGCTCCCCGTGCACAAAGACCTTACCCTCAGGCATGATATCCTCTTTTACAACTCCGATTTCACCGACAAGGCCCTTTGCGCCTGTTTTAGGCTTTGATACCTGAGCTTTAAAAACCAGGCTCGCAAGTGTGACAAAAAAACCTGAAACCATAACAATCGTCGGCAAAAACACATGCCACGATACCCTTAGTTCAGGGCTTGTGTTCTCAAACAACATCAGGGAGCCTAAAAAAAGGGAGGTTACCCCTGCCACGCTGAGAAGACCATAGCTTGCAATCTTCATCTCCATAATAAAAAATATCAGCGCAAGTATAATAAGAAGTATGCCGGCATAGTTGACGGGAAGCGTCTGAAAGGAAAAAAATGCCAGTATAATTGCAATGGCTCCGATTACTCCGGGGAAAATAGCGCCGGGATGCGAGAGCTCAAAATAAATTCCTGCCAGGCCTAGCATCATAAGAATATATGCAATATTAGGATCGCTTATTATTTTTAAGATCTTTGTTCTTATATTTTCTTCCAGTATCTTTCTTGTGGGATTATCAAGGTTAATTACCCCCTTGTCCTTAATTTTACGGCCGTTAATCTGTTTGATCAGATCATCCATATCTTTTGCCACAATATCGATGATATTTTGTTTCAGGGCCACGGTTTCCGTGACGGAAACACTTTCACGAATGGCCTTTTCAACCCAGTCTGCATTCCGCCCCCGTTTGTTTGCGACACTCCTGGCCTGAGCCACCATGTCGTTTACCACCTTTTCAGACATGGTTTTGTCTATCTTTTTTCCTCCGGCTCCTACCGGATGCGCAGCACCGATATTTGTTCCAGGAGCCATTGCGGCAATATCGGCCGCCATGGTAATCATAACCCCTGCCGAAGCAGCCCTTGCTCCGCCCGGAGAAACATAAACCACAACAGGAACCCTGCTTGCAAGTATGGCCATCACAATATCACGCATAGACTCAGCCAGACCTCCCGGGGTATCAAGCTCAATGATAACGCAGGAAACATTATTATCTGATGCCTTCTTAATCCCCTGTTTTAAAAAATCAGCCGTGGCAGGGCTTACTGCGCCTGATGCCTTGATAATATAGATTTCATTTTCTCCTGAAAAAGCATTTGCGGAAAAAAAGAGCAATAATGCCGACAGGATAATTATGAAAAATTTGTATTTCATATCAACTGCTCCGCAATAATAACCAAAGTTTTTTATTCCCCTATTTCATTGATCAGCTTCTTCATATCCTCCCAGACATCCCTTTTTTTATCCGGGTTGCGAAGAAGATATGCGGGATGATATGTAGGCAAAAGCTTAATCCCCTTGTAATCATGGAAACGCCCTCTGAGCTTCGAAATAGGTTCTTTTGTTTCAAGGAGGATCTGTGCAGCAAAAGTCCCGAGAGCGCATATGAAATCCGGCTTTAGAGTAGCGATCTGGCGCTCTAAAAAAGGAAAACAGGCCTTAATTTCATCAGGATCAGGATTTCTGTTGCCCGGAGGACGGCATTTTATAACATTGCAAATATATACCTGCTCACGTGTAAGTTTAATGGCCTGAATTATTTTGGTAAGAAGCTTGCCTGCCGCCCCAACAAACGGCATGCCGGTTTTATCCTCCTCAAAGCCCGGTCCTTCGCCTACAAATACAAGCCTTGCTTTTGGGCTCCCCGCTCCAAAGACAATATTTTTACGGCTGTTTGATAGTTTGCAGCGGCGACAGTCTCCGATATCAGCGCGTATTTTCTCCAGGGTTTCCGGTGTAAACGACCTGTCTTTTCCCCAGTATTCAATGGTCTCAAGACTTTCCTTTTTACAGTCAAAACCGGCGCACCCGGTTTCAGCCAGAAAACAAAGATAGTTTTTCACCTCTTCAACAACAATATTTAATTCCAGACCATTTGTCATTTTATAATTATCACCCGAAATTACCACAGAGATCACAGAGCACACAGAGAGAAAAATAATCACGAAATCTTCTACAGCATTTTTACAATCCTATCTAAAAGTATATGCGCCAGATCATCCTTTAACATTTCAGGAAGAGCCTCCCTGGTCTTATCTTTATAAAAAAGGATTACCTTGTTGGTATCTGTTCCGAATCCTGAAGAGGGGCTGTTAACAAGGTTTGCTGCAATGATATCAAGTTTTTTTTCCGCGAGTTTTTTTTCCGCGTTGATTTCAAGGTTCTCTGTTTCCGCGGCAAAACCAACAAGAATCTGATCCTTTTTTTTCCTGCCAAGCTCCTTTAAAATATCCTGGTTTTTTTTCAGAAACAAAGCAATCTCATCTTTTCCCTTCTTTATCTTCTGTTTTGCCGAATCAACAGGCCTGTAGTCGGAAACTGCCGCTGCTTTTATGATAATATGGGCATCTTCCATATGCTCAAACACAGCCCGCGCCATCTCCTTTGCCGTTCCCACCCTGATTACTTCTACATTAACCGGATCGGAAAGATTTGTCGGCCCGGTAATCAGCACAACATTGGCTCCCCTGTGCTCTGCTGCTTTTGCAATGCCATAGCCCATCTTGCCTGATGAAGGGTTGCTGATAAACCTGACAGGATCAATCGGTTCCCGCGTCGGGCCCGCTGTTACAAGAACCTTTTTACTTTTCAGATCCTTTGGGGCAAGACAGCATAAAAGCCTGTCCAGTATATCTTTTGGTTCAGGAAGACGTCCTGGACCGGAATCGCCACATGCAAGCTCACCCGCCTCCGGCTCAACGATAAAATATCCATCATTCCTTAGTGTGGAAAGATTTCTGCATAGCGCCTTATTCGCATACATTTGAGAGTTCATTGAAGGGCACAAAAGAACAGGGGCTGTTACTGCAAGCATTAATGTGGTCAAGGCGTCATCAGCTATGCCGTTTGCGATCTTGCCGATAATATTGGCTGTTGCAGGAGCAATGATCACCGCGTCCGCATCCCTTGCCCAATCAATGTGCCTTATGGACGCATCATTTTTTCTATCAATATTTTGAAAAAGATCAAAGCAGACCGGATAACCTGATAAAGCTTCAAAGGTCAGCGGCCCGACAAAAGATCGGGCATTTTGAGTCATTACTACCCTGACCTTTGCCCCCTGCTTATTAAGAAGCCTTAATAATTCCACACTCTTATATGCTGCAATCCCGCCGCATACACCAAGAACGATATTTTTATTGTCTATTTTGGTTTGCATAATAATTTTTTTATTTAAGAAGCCCTGCTTCCGCTTCATTAATTGTAGGCGCAACCCACACCTCAACATAGGTTTTAAAATCTTCAGACATGTTTATCATGCACCATCTGCTTTCTTTCTGAAACAGCATGACGGTTCGCGGAGACTTAAATGAACTTATAATCCTCCAGTTATCCTTTTGCATATTGTTTTCAAAAAAGGCGATAAGGGAGCTTATTGCGACCCTGCCGCTTAAAACAAGAACACCTGCGGAAAATCCGGGGGTTTTGTATACAAAGGATTCTTTTTTGTTGACCTTTAATTCGTTTGGTATAAGCACATCTCCAAAATCATAATATAGAGGGGAAGGCCCTTTAGGGGTTGTAACTTGCGATTCAGGGTCGCTATTTTTCGATTTTCCTCCCGCACATCCGGAAATTATGAGAAAAAAAACAGCACCTATTCCGATAAATGCCAAAACCTTTTTTCTCTGCCTTATTATTGCCATGACCTTACCTCCTTATAATTACAATGGTCTAATGTTGATGAACTCGTAAAAAGTCAAATTCATCAAGTGTTAAGTGTTAGGTGTTAAGATAAAACATTTAATTGTCATATCAAGCTCTTAACACTTAGCACCTAACACTTAACACGTTTCGTAAAAGTAGTTCTTAGACTTTTTACGATGCTATCAAAGTTAACCTATTATGTTTACAATCTATTTTTAATATTTTTGAGCTTTTTCAAGTTGTTATATTTAAGCTCAAGATTAATCCATTTGCTAAGCAATAAAACAGCATTACTTGGAGCTTTTTCAGAAAGTTTTTTTTCGATTTTGGAAAGCTCGTCAACAAGATCCTTCCTGTCAGGCTCCTGTTTTAAAAGTAATCTATAGATTTCAGCCGCCTTGCTTAAATAGCCCTGGTCGCTATAAACCTTTGCCATGGTTTTTGTATAAAAATCAGGATGATCTGTCATTTTTTGTTGTCCTGCTTTTTACCTGTTTTGAATATAACCTCATCTTTACCTATTACTCCTAATTCCTGTCTTACCACATTTTCGACAAACTTGGGGTCATTTTTCAACCTGTCTATCTCACGATACATATTAAGGTTCTCCTGATTAAGCTTTTCATTTTTTTCAACCAGTCTATCCTTTTCACCCTTTATGCTGACGAAATCGACAACCCCATCGTCTCCAAATATTATAAGCAAAAACAGGGAAAACAGAATCAATATTACTATAGACAGCATGATATTTTGCCTGGTAGTCAACTTTTTTTAATGCCCTTAACAATTATACCCCAAAGCTTTCGCAGTTCCGGACTTTTTATTAAAAAGGAAAAGAATCCATAAAGAAGAAAGCCGATTATTATTGTTCCCATAAGCCCGAAAAAAAGGCCATATATAGATCCGTCTGTTAAGGGAATCATAAAAATGGAAACAATGCTAATAATTATACCCATTATTGCGGCACAAAGCAAACTTTTGCAAGCAGATTCGGCAATACTTCTTAATCCTAATGAACCAAGTTTTATTGTTAATGCCCTAACAAGAAGCCCGAAGTTCAGCATTGAAGCAAGAGAGGTGGAAAGGGCAAGGCCCCCGTGAGCGAGCGGCCCCATCAGAATAATCCCAAGCACTATATTGGCAATAATCGATATTACGGCCATGCGTACAGGGGTCTTTGTGTCCTGCAGAGCATAAAATGTAGAAACAACTATTCTTACACCTGAAAATGCCCATAAACCTATACCATAATATAAAAGAGCCTGCGCAGTCAATTGTGTAGCTTTGGAATCAAAAACACCCCTTTTAAATAACAGAGCAACGATCGGCTCCCTTAGTATAATAAGGCCGACCATGGAAGGTATTGTTATGAACAACACCAGATTCATTGCATGTGAAAAGGTGGCTTTAACAGCCTCTAAATCCCCTGACGCCGCCTGCCTTGAGATGCTTGGCAAAATAGCGGTAGCAGCCGCTATTGCAAATATGCCGAGAGGAAACTGCACCAGCCGGTCTGCATAATAAAGATATGAAACACTTCCTTCAGACAGTAATGAGGCAAGAAGGGTGCTAACCAGGATATTAATCTGGTAAACAGCGGATCCGAATACGGTTGGAATCATTAACAGGCCAATTTTTTTCAGCCCTGGATGAAATATTTTTACCCTTTGCCAAAAATACAATCCTTTTTTAATAAGAAAGGGGATCTGAAGAGCGAGCTGAAGAAAACCGCCGATAAGCACCCCTATGGCAAGGCCGGTTACCGGATCAGGCATGTATGGTGAAATAAAAAATACCGAACATATCATTGCAATATTCAAAAAAACCGGCGCCAGGGCCGGAGCGGCAAAGTGGCCCAGACTATTCAGAATTCCCATGGAAAGGGCTACCAGGCCGATGAAAAAAATATAAGGGAACATAATACGGGTCAAATTTACTGTCATGGAAAACTTTTCAGGCGAGTCAATAAATCCGGGCGCAATAATCTTTATAATAACAGGGGAAAGTAGAATGCCCAAAACCGCGACAATCGCAAGGATCATGGAAAGAAGCCAAATGGCGGCTCCGGCCAGCTTAAAGGCTTCCTCTCTGCCTTTGACCGTAAGGTATTCCGTAAACACAGGTATGAATGCAATGCTAAGCGAACCTTCGGCAAAAAGCCTTCTCAGCAGGTTTGGGATCCTGAATGCTACAAAAAAAGCGTCTGAACTGAGTCCGGCCCCAAAAAACCATGCAATTACGACATCCCTTATGAAGCCGAACAGACGGCTTAATAAGGTTGCGGAGCCTACGACCCCAGCAGCTTTTGTCACGCGTGTATTTTCAGACATTGATTGCTTTTAAATAAAACCGTTAAATTTAACTTGACATGCTTTTTAATATTATGTAGCTAAAATCTTTTAAACTTATGCAAAGGAGTTATATAAATTGGCTAATCATAAATCAGCATTAAAACGGGCGCGCCAGAATAAAGAAAGGCGCATGCGTAACAAAACAACGATGACCAAGGTTAAAAACATTGTCAAGGATGTACGGCTTGCCTCAGGTAAAGAGTCGAATGAAACAGCTTTAAACAAACTTAATCAAGCGCAATCTATTATCGACAAAGCAGCAAAAAAGGGAACTATTCATAAAAAAAATGCATCTCGAAAAGTTTCCCGCCTTGCCAGCCTGGTAAGGTCGATTACAGCCTAAAAATCCTCTGTCAGGCTATTATAAACCTTTTCTGCAAGCCTTGTTGAAAGGATTGAAATTGCATCATGTCGTTTTTGCTCTGTCAATAGCTTGTCAGAAACCACGACATAGGCCTCGTTGCCGGCAATATCTTTTGTTGACCAAAGTATCCTGCCGTCCTTATCTGTTAATTTCAAATCAAGTGTAAATGTTACCCGTCTTTCAAGGGAGGTTTGAGCCCCGCTGTGTGATATCGTCTCAATACTCATTGATTTAATTACACCGGAAAGGAGAGCGTCTGCCTCGTCCATGCCTGCGATTTTGCCGTTTCTCGTAAATTCATAGATAAGATCGTTTGTAAATGTATTTTCAATTCCGATTTCAGAGGTGCGGTTTTCAAGAATTGTTACGCAAACACTATTTATACCTGACGGAAGAGTCCCGCCTCCGGCAAACCTGTAGCCGCATGCTGACAAAAAAGCCAAAAAGCACAATATCGCAAAGACAGCCCAAATTATTTTTCCTTTAAAAAGCATTTTCCTCCTTCGACTTTTTGCGAATTCATCATTATTACACTACAATATTTACCAGCTTCTTTTTAACGACAATGACCCTTTTTATGGATTTATCATTTATAAATTCCCTTGCGCGTTCATCTGAAAGAGCCATCTCTTTTATGGCAGCATCATCCGCATCAGCGCTTATCCTGAATTTGCTGCGAAGTTTGCCGTTTACCTGCACTACTATTTCAAGGCTGTCTTGCACAAGAGCATCTTCTCTGTATAATGGCCATGATTCCAAAAGAACGCTGGATTTATGCTCCATGGCATCCCAGAGTTCTTCAGTAAAATGTGGAACTATGGGTGATAAAAGCAGTATAACCGATTCCACGGCAAATCTCATTACTCCCGCGGCTTCAGAGCTTTTTGTTGCCGGGTCTATGCCGTACATGGTATTAACAAGCTCCATTACAGCGCTGATTGCTGTATTGAAATGGAACCTGCCTTCTATATCATCGGTAACCTTTTTTATTGTTTGATGGGCTTTTTTATATAAAATCCGTATGCTCTCGTCCAGTTCGTCAGGACTGCCGTTAAAAGGGATCGCCCCTTTTATCAAATCGATCCAGACTGCCGCAAGGCTCCATATACGATTCAGGAAACGGTATGACCCGTCAACCCCCTGGTCGCTCCATTCAAGGTCCCTCTCGGGCGGAGCCGCAAAAAGACAAAAGAGCCGTGTAACATCAGCGCCGTATTTTTTGAGCATAATATTCGGATCTATCACATTCTTTTTTGACTTGGACATCTTTTCAACCCGGCCTATTATGACCTTGTTGCCGCATTTTTTGCAAAAACCGCCTTTGGCTTCTTCAGGGAAAAGAAATCCATGCTCAGAGCAGGAAGCAGTCTCCTTGCAGACCATACCCTGTGTCAGCAGTCTGGTAAAAGGCTCCTTGTATTTAACAAGTCCAAGATCTTTTAGCACGCGTGTAAAATACCTTGAATAAAGCAGATGCAAAATAGCATGCTCAACCCCGCCGATATATTGATCAACCGGCATCCAGTAGGAAACAGCCTTTGTATCAAACATGCCGCCATTGTAATCTGCGCTGCAGTATCTCTCAAAATACCAGGAGGATTCAACGAATGTATCCATTGTATCGGTTTCTCTTTTTGCGTCCGGGCTGCCGCACTTCGGGCACCTGGTTCTTGCAAAATAATCAAGACCTGCGAGCGGCGACCTTCCTCCTGGCAAAAGATCAGCCTCCTCAGGCAATACAACCGGAAGATCCTCTTCAGGGACGGGAACAACCCCGCATTTATTGCAATAAACCATGGGAATGGGGGCTCCCCAGTAACGCTGTCTGGAAACACCCCAATCCCTTAATCTGAAGTTGACTGTTTTTTCTCCAAAGCCCTTTTCGTCAAGAAAAGAGGCGATTTCATCAAGGGCTTTTTTGTTGTTCATGCCGTCAAACCGGCTGGAATTGACCATAACCCCTTCACCTGTATATGCTTCGGTCATGGAGTCTGCATCAAGGTCCTTATCAAAAGGCTTTACAACAACAATAATGTCAAGACCGTATTTTTTGGCAAATTCAAAATCACGCTGGTCGTGTGCCGGCACCGACATAACAGCGCCTGTGCCATATTCCATGAGAGCAAAATTAGCTGTATATATAGGCATGCGCCTGTTGCTCAATGGATTTATGCAATATGAACCGGTAAAAACCCCTTCCTTTTCATAACTTTCAACAGCCTTGTCAGATCTATCCTGCATTGACATCCGTTCCACAAACTCTCCAACCTTATCTTCCTGGCCGGTGCCTTTTGAAAGCCCTGGCACAAGCGGATGCTCAGGGGCAAGACACATGAAGGTTGCTCCGAAAACCGTATCCTGACGGGTTGTAAATACAGGTATAATCTTGTCTGAATTATCTTCGGCATTTTCAATCGGGAATCTTATCTGTGCGCCTATGCTCTTGCCGATCCAGTTTTTCTGCATGGTGATGACCTTGTCAGGCCAGCCGGAAAGCTTGTCGCAATAAGCAAGCAAATCTTCTGCATAATCGGTTATACGGAAAAACCATTGCCAGAGCTTTTTCTGGCGAACCGGTTTCCCGCATCTCCAGCACATGCCGGCCTCTACCTGCTCATTGGCAAGAACAGTTTTACAGGTATTGCACCAGTTTACAAAAGACTCCTTTCTATATACCATCCCTTTTTCATACATCTTTAAAAACAGCCACTGTTCCCACCTGTAATATTCGGGCCTGCAGGTAGCTATTTCCCTGTCCCAGTCATAGCTGAAACCTATGCGCTTCAGCTGAGATCGCATCGACTTGATATTATCGTATGTCCATCCGGCAGGATGGGTATTGTTTGCAATAGCGGCGTTTTCCGCGGGCATTCCAAAAGCATCCCATCCCATTGGATGCAGAACATTAAATCCCCGCATTCTTTTATATCTTGCGACCACATCCCCTATGGTGTAGTTTCTGACATGACCCATGTGTATCTTGCCTGAAGGATAGGGAAACATCTCAAGAATATAATACTTTTCCCTGTCAGGATCCTCTTTACACTTAAACAGCCCTTTCTCATCCCAACAGGATTGCCACTTTGATTCAACGGTTTTTGGATCGTATTTCTTGTCCATTTTCTACATAATGCCTTTATCAATAAAGCTGGTTCAAGGAGGGTAAACAATCAAAATTATATTAATATGCCATAATATGTTATTAATAGCAAGGGTTGCAATCAACTTCCGGTTGTATTGAAAGCGTCCGAACCTCTCTTTTCGACCTGTTCTTTTTCGAGGCTGCCAAGTTAATATCTGGGTTTAAGAGTCGGTATGTCTGTACATTGAGACAGGCGCATGGGGAGCAGGTTTTTCAAGCCGGATATCAAAATCCCTGATTAACGGCCTTGTTGCAGGCATGAGCGAAGTCTTCGGGATAATGCCCGATAATCCAGCGATATAGCCACTGACTGTAAGTCCCCGGCGATTTAGGATGACGGGGAATAAAAGTGTACATAAGCCGATGGTCATTGTCCGGATTATCAAATCTCTTGGATGTTTCGTAACAAATCATCATTTCCACACCCAATTTTTCCAGCATCCTTACGGTTGTCAAAATAGCCGTGTCCAGAGACCTCCTCACCGTAGAATCCGCCTCAAGAATATTGCCGCACTTTGCTGTGGTCATAATCTGTACTTCTCCCTGAGAGCGCTGGGCTTTGGGTACAAAAGCCATGATGTTTTCGTCCTGATAGAAGACAAGGCTTTTTGCCCTGTCTTTTCTGCCATCCATTCTCCTGTTATTTTCTATGGCATTAATGTATGTTTCAAAGAAGTTTTTGCCGGTACTATTTCTGAACCCGCGGCAGAAGCGAGCTACTTCATCTCCTTGAGTATAGGTTGAAAATAAAGTGTGGCTTTCATCATTTTTCCCATTGATAAAACCCGGAGTATATTTGGGCACTATCGCAAATTGCTGGTGTATTTGCTGGTGAGATGCATTGAGCCGATATCCTGAAGGAGACAGATCAAATCCGAAATTCCATCCCCACATTGATGCGTTAAAGGGTAAATTATTTTTATCATCTTCATGATGTTTTATGGTTTTAAGAAGATGTATCCGCAAAGACTCTAACTCCTCTTCTGTGAAACTGCGTTTTTTTGCGGGAATGGGAATTTCCAGACTCTGGGCAACCTGTGTGTAAACCCTCTGGTAGTATAAATGCCTGAGACCGATCAAATCCTCTTTCTTAAGTGCTTTGATTTTATACCTGATGGAATCATGTGCCATGTTTGCTGCATAATGTCCCCATGGGATATAACTGTTTTCTCTCAGATATTCCCAGATATGAGTGCCCGCAGACTTTTTATACTCTCCCACGATTTTATTGGGGCCCTGGATGCCTGGAATAAGTACCATTGCCTGCTTATAAGTATCAGGTAAAAAAGGATTGTTGGATACGATTTCAAACAAATGGCGATTTTTAATTGCCTGTTGAACCCCCCCATTTTTTGTTTTTTCATATTGAATGCCGGCAGGCTCTCCTGTATGTGGATCAAACTCAAACAAGCACGACTTTTGGGCTAACTCGATAAGCAGGTCCGCGTCTGTGGACATTCGGCCCAATGATATAGTAAGCGGGTCATTGTCTTCAAACTCATTTATATGGGCTTTTAATTTCGAAGATTTATATTTGTTAATAATATCAAAGGGGTTTGCATTTTCTATTCTTTTGTCGGCGCTTGACTTTAATATAAAAGTTGCGCCCATAAAAGGAAACGGGTTGGAGATCTCGAATACCCAGTCTGCGTTATCAATTTTTACATCATTTGCCGGAAAGTTAATTTTGTTTTCAACAGCAGTTTTGCCGTTAATATGTCCAAGCGTTGTTATGTGATCTTTTTCTCTGAGATTGACAACCGTGTAATCAGGCTTGTGAATGCCATAAATAAATTCACCGGAACTTGATACGCAAGTCCTTACAGACAATTCATTCATACATTTTCCTTTTGGTTACACCTTCAGTGAAACCACCTGCCCTTCTGTGGTGAACTTTTACAAATTAGATAAAAAACACATCTGAGTTTTAATTGTCAAGAATGTATATTCTCTGTTTAATTTGAGCAGCTGGCCTTTCATATGTTTTTCCATTTTTCTGATGCCATTTTTCTGATGATAGAAGCTTTAGAACTTTACTCAAGATTGCCTTGATCTTTTGTCGCTGGAAAAATAAAGGCAGGACCTGTTAAAGACCCTGCCTTTGAGGATGAACTGTATTTCAGCTATGTGCCGGTAATTATTTTATATCTATGGTTATTTGTTTTGGTTTCTTTTCTTCCGGTTTTGGAACTTCGACCGTAAGGATCCCGTCTTTATAGGTCGCCTTGATATCCTCGGGATTTACAGCTGTCGGCAGCGTAAAAGATCTGTGAAATGAACCAAAACTTCTTTCCCTGCGGCAGTAGTTTTCTTCCTTAATCTCTTTGTCAATGGATCGTTCACCCTTAAGAGTCAATACATTATCATTAACATCAACAGTAACTTTTTCTTTATCTACTCCGGGAAGTTCAACTTTGAGAATAATAGCGTCATCAGTGTCATAAATGTCTACCGTGGGCTTCCACGAAGCCAGGCTAACCTCATCATCAAAGTCCTTTGAACGGAGAAAGCTTTCATCAAACATACGATTAATACGGTCTTGCAAGGTTGCTACATTTCTGAAAGGATCCCATCTAACGAGAGTCATAATAACACCTCCTTATTATATTGGGTTGATTTTATATTCCGAACAAGCTTGCTTTAATTATTTATTACTCTGTTTATCAAAAATAATCATATTGGATGTTCTGTCAAGAAAAAAAGAGATTATAAGTAAACCCGATAATAGCATAACCATTTACGTATACTGTCTCCAAATACAACTTTTGCCGTTAGGGGGATATCAGTAATGATCAGCGTAGATCGGTGGCTGAATCGCAATAGCGAGCGCATTCCCCGCAGCTTGTCGGAGCAAAGCGGAGATCCTGTTACAGTTTTTTTATAGAAAACCTCTGTGATCTGTGGTAAAAGCCTTTTAGAAAGGAGCCCTTGATATGACTGAATATGATTTTTGGAAGATTTTTCCCAAAATGCCCGGAAAGGTAACTATCGGCGACATAACGATTAGGGACGGTTTTCAGCATGAAGAAAAATTCATTTCCACTGCGGCAAAGATATTTTATCTTGAAGAGCTGATATTCGCGGGCTGCAGGCATATTGAAGTAACTAATCTTGGAAGCTCATTTTCAATGCCTCAGTTCAGGGATGCTGAAGATTTGTTTAAACACCTTAAAGGGGACCGGTTTAAAAAACAATGTGAAAGAAAGGGGGTTAATTATGACGATATCTGCTTTACAGCGATTACGATCCGCGAAACAGCGGTTGATCGCGCTATTTCACTAAGAAAAAAGGGGGTTGGGCCTGATCGTCTTCTGATGATGGTTTCTACGGAAGAAGAGCATCATTTTGCAAACTCAGGGACAACGCTTCCCGAATACTGGAAAGAGGCGGAGCGTTGCATTAAAAAATGCAATGATGCGGGAATGAAGATGTGCGGAACGGTCAGCACTATCTGGGGGAGTCCAATTGGCGGGGCTAAGGACATGAAGGAGGCAGTGGAATTTGCAAAACGATGGCTGGAAATCGGAGCCCATGACATTGAACATGCGGACCATGACGGCAGCGCTTCAGCTCCTGATGTTTACCGTTATTTTTCCAGGACACTTGATGAAATTCCCGACGCTGCACTCCATATCGCCCATTTCCATGAAACAAAGCGCACAGCGTCGGCATCTGTTCTGGCTGCATTGCAGGCAGGAATTACAAGCTTTGAGGCAACCCTGGGAGGCCTTGGCGGGCAGCCGGCAAACTTCATGGACGACTGCCCCACCAAAGGAACCGGAGAATATTATTATAAAGATCCCAGATATGTGGGTCTAATTACACTTGAGGATACGCTGGTACAGATTGACGAGATGGGCATCGAGCATGGATATGATGTTGACCGCATCCTGTGGCTTGGCAGGCAGATGGAAAAGACAATTGGACGGAGACTCCGCTCCGAGGCTATAATCAATGGCCGGACTTTAAATGAAGGGCATATGGAATTTGCCCGGCCGGGTTTAAAGGAAAGAAAGATAAAATTAGGCGAAGAGACCGGACAAAAGATTCCCGGAGACTGGAATCCAAAAGCTGTGTTGCCTTAAAAGCCTTAAACCGCTAATGACGCAAGCACACCGTATGTCCGATCTATTATATCCATCAACTCTTCTTCTGTTACACAGAGCGGAAGAAAGAGATATATGACATTCCCCAATGGGCGAAGGATCAATCCGTTTTTCAGCCCTTTTTTGTAAACCGACAATCCTATCCTGTCTTCAAAGGAGAACGGTTCTTTGGTTTGTCTATTTCTTACAAGTTCGAAGGCTGCTACCATCCCTATATATCTTACATCACCCACAATCGGAATCTCTCTGAATTTTTGGATGATCCTGTGAAAAGTTACAATTTTTGCCGCTGCATTTTCCAGGGTCTTCTCTTTTTTAAAAACCTCTAAAGAGGCGAATCCTGCGGCAGTGCTTAACGGGTTGGCTGTATAGGTGTGACCGTGATAAAAGGTCATGTTGCTGGTATAATCAGCATAAAAGGCGTCGTATATCGCGTCGGTCGTCAGGGTAGCGGCAAGGGGAAGGGTCCCGTTGGTTATCCCTTTTGACAGGCACATAAAATCCGGCTTAACATCCGCATGTTCCACCGCAAACATTTTTCCTGTCCTTCCGAAACCGGTGGCAACCTCATCCACTATCAGATGGATATTGTATGCATCGGCAAGTTCTGAAACCCTTTTAAGATATTCAACAGGATAGATAATAAATCCGCCTGATCCCTGCATCATAGGCTCAAGGATGATCCCCGCGATCTCATTGTTATGTTCCTTAAGAAGTTCCTCCAGTGGATCAACACACTCTATGGCGCAAGTTTCCCGTTTCTTAGCGCACGGACATCGGTAACAGTAGGGAGAAGGTATCTTAAATGCAGGGAAAAGGAGGGGAGCAAATGTTTGATGAAAGACCGAGATCCCGCCGACGCTCATCGCTCCGACAGTGTCGCCGTGATATCCGTTTTCAAGCCCGATAAATTTCTCCTTTTTTTCCTGCCCTTTATTTTTCCAAAACTGGAATGACATTTTCAGGGCTACCTCGCAGGCGGTGGACCCGTTGTCTGAATAGAAGACTTTGCTAAGATTTTCAGGGGAACATTGAACCAGACTTTCTGCAAGCAATATTGCATTCTTATGGGTAAACCCGGCAAAGAGAACATGATCAAGCTCGGAAAGCTGTTTCTTTATCGCGGACCGGATATAGGGATGATTGTGTCCGTGGACGTTACACCACCAGGAAGAGATGGTGTCATAATAGACATTCCCTTCATGGTCGTAAAGACGGCAACCCTCCCCCTTTTCAATCAGGACAGGATATTCCTTTTCATAATCTTTCATCTGGGTATAAGGATGCCAGATATATTTTCTGTCTTTTTCCAATAAGTCAAAACTCATAATATTATATGCTCCCATGATCTATTTAGCGCTTTCAGAATATTTTTCCCTATAGGTTCAAATTCAGCGATTAACGCTTCCGTTGAATCGACCCTGGATAATGATCCAAACGATGGTCTTTTCCCTATCCTGGAAATAGTTTTTATATTATCTGCTTCTATTATTTTATTCTCTTTTCCTGCAAAATTAAAGACCATGCCTAATATCGGGATGCCTCTTTTTGTCAGGGCCTCGATGGTAAGAAGGGTATGGTTGATTGTGCCTAAACCGCTATCAGTAACAATTAAGACCGGAATTGCAAGATCTGCCACAAGATCGATCAGAAGACGGTCTTGGGTAAGAGGAACCAGGACGCCACCCACCCCTTCGACTATAAGAAGATCGTGTCTTTGCACAAGCGTATGATAGCTTTCTGCAATCTTATTAATATCAATCTCTTTCCCTTCCATTTCTGCGGCAAGATGCGGAGAGGCTGGAAAATCGAATGTATATGGGTGTAAAAGCAAGGGGTTGTCAATATCTTCCTTTTCCCTTCCAAGCATCGAGAGACAACAATCCATGTCATCCGAGGTATTCCTGTTTCCGGTGCTTACCCATTTTTGAATCCCGACGTTAATACCTTTGCGGCTCAAGTACCTGGCCAGGCAGCCGCATATAACGGTTTTGCCTATGCCTGTATTGGTGCCTGTAATAAATAAGCTTTTATTTTTCATAGACCGTCCACGAGACCTTTGCAAAACATCCCCTTTTAATTCAAAATTTAACATTTAAAATTAATAATTCTCAATGTAGCCGGCCTCACATAAAAAAACCTGATAACTTACCCTTATTGCCCCAAACCTTTTTATATAAGCATTTTCAGCCTTTTCAAGAAGCGCCGGAGTAAACAGAATACGGTCTCCGTTCCTTCTAATATTTACTCCGGTATGTTTTATTGTCCTTAACAGATCAAGGATATTATCATGTCTTCTTGTAAACAGGGTTTCGCTTATTTTGACTTTTTTAAAAACCGTGTGCAAAAGAGATTTCACATCATCATGTTGCATAAAATATTGCGCCGCCATATTTACTTTTCCTGGATATATACCCTTCATTATTTCATAAAGCTCATAGAATGTTTCAGGCCCCATCATTGAAAAAACAATCATACCTCTGTTGGTGAGCAGCTCATGGTAGTGTTCCAATCCTTTCTTTAAATCCGCAAACCATTGAAAGGTGGAATTTGAAGTAATCAGATCGTATCTTTTTCCGTTTTCCGGAATAAACCCCTCTGCATCATTAACAAATAGCCTGACCTTTTTTTTCCTGTTTAATTTGCGAGCGGCGACAGAGATCATTTCAGGCGAGAAATCTATGGCTGTAATGTCGGCTGACGGAAACCTTTCTTGCAGCATCTCCGTGTAATTTCCTGTCCCGCATCCGATTTCAAGGATATTCTGAAAAAAATGAGGCTGTATTGAATCTATAAGCCTTACGCCAACCTCCTTCTGAACAAAAGCATATTGATCATAGGTGCGGGCAGCCTTTGAAAACGAATTTTTTATCCTTTGTTTATATCCCGGCATAAAATCTTTCCTTGAAATCAGGCTCAAGAAACGGGATATGCCCGCTTTTTTTAAAGGTAACCATCCCGGGGAAAGAGATATCCTTTGCCATCTCAACTATCTCGGAATAAGGCGCAATCCGGTCTTTTTCCCCATGGATGATCCTTACAGGATTTTCTTTCAGCGCAGTAGTCTCAAGCCTCTGTTGCATCAGATAATCGAGCCCCTTCAAAAGGAATTTCAGATCAAACATCTCTATATAGGATGAAAACATGCGCTCTTTAAACCACGCAAATGCCCTTTTTTGTCCCATGAAACAATTTCTGTAAAACCGGCTCAGATATAATATGCGATCCTTTATTAAAAGGGCGATCTGGGAATCGATTTCTTTCTCTGGATAGGTTTTTCTCATGGAAACTAAAAAGATTTCCCGCACAAACTCCCTGCCGTATTCCTCTAAAAAATTGATAGCCAAAAATCCTCCCATTGACCATCCAAAGAGCGAGACCTTTTTAATCCGATTTTCAACCAGCGCGCCCATAAGATCTGCGCTGAAACCCTCTGGATCATTTATTTGCGGAAGAAGATAATTAAAATCAAGATCAAGCAGCTCAAATATTCTCGCGTCAAACCCCCATCCCGGGATCAGTACAAGAACTTCGTCATGCCCCCTGTTTAGATATTGGAATCTGTTTAAACGCATATTTTAACACATCCGCAGCCTTTTTAAGGTCGTCTTTGGAATGATTGAAGGTAATGGAAAACCGGACACGAGCCTTTCCCTCAGGTACGGTAGGCGGACGCACGGCAAGAGCAAAAATGTCGTTTTCATAAAGCCTGTTTGAGATATTCAATGCATCGTAATTTTCACCCGCAAGCACAGGCACGATCTGGGCGTTCCCCATGACATTAAGGCGGTTTTCTTTTAGGAGAGATCTGAAATATTTGGTCTTTTCCAGCAGGACGGATCTCCGAGCCGGTTCTTCCACCACCATCTTTATTCCCCCTATACTTGCGCCGATTACAGAAGGGGGAAGCGCTGTTGAATATATGAAGCTTCTTGCCCTGTTGATACAATAATCGATCAGTCCCGCTGATGCCGCGGCATACGCGCCATAGCTGCCAAGCGCCTTTCCAAAAGTTCCTACAATAATATCTATCTTGTCTGTTAATCCGTATTTTTCGGCAACACCTGTTCCTTTTTCTCCGATAACGCCGACAGCATGGGCCTCATCTATCATACAAAGAGCGTCATACCTTTCCTTTAATTCCACGATCTCTTTTAGCGGCGCCACGTCTCCGTCCATGCTGAACAGAGACTCTGTAATGATGAACGCTTTTTTAAATCCTTTTCTTTCCCTTTTCATCAATGTTTCAAGGTGGTTAACATCGTTATGTTGAAAACGGAAAAAACGCGCGCCGGAAAGGAGGACTCCGTCCACGATACTTGCGTGGTTAAGACGGTCAGAGAATATAACATCCTTTCTGTCACATAAGGCCGATATAAGGCCGATATTTGCCAGATAACCGCTTCCAAACAAAATAGCCTTTTCCTTGCCGATAAAATCGGCTGTCATCTCTTCAAGCTGATGGTGGATGGAAAGATCGCCGCTCATGAGCCTTGAAGCAGACGAACTCGTTCCGAATCCATTGATCGCCTTTTGACTCTCTTCGATAAGTCGTGGATGTCCGGCAAGGCCGAGATAGTCGTTGGAGGAAAAATTCAGATATTCTACGTCATTTATATATACCCGGCCCGGCCCGGCAGGCCGCAGAGGTTTGAGTGTCCGCAGCAGATGCTGCTTTTTTCGTTCATCCAGGTAAGCATCTATCCATTCCATAACTTTCTTATCTCCGATATCATGGCAAGGTCTTCTTCAGGAGACCTTCCTTTTACAGTCAGATATCCTCCTATCATCATGCCGTTTGCGCCGGCGATAAAGGCTAATCCCTGGAAATCCTTTAAAACCGATTCTCTGCCGGCCGCTATCCTTATTGTCATGTTGCCTGTGATTAAGCGAAATATCGCGATGGTTCTCAGAACTTCTGCTGCTGAAATGTTTTCTGTTCCTTCAAGCGGCGTTCCTTTCAAAGGAACAAGTATATTGATCGGAATCGAATTTACATTAAGATCTCTCAGCGTCAGAGCCATATCAACCCGGTCTTCTTCGCTTTCGCCCAGCCCTATAATCCCGCCGCTGCATACTTCAAGGCCGGCCTCCTGGGCCGCCCTTATCGTCCTGATTCTGTCGTCAAATGTATGGGTAGTGACAATATTGGGATAGAACCGTCGAGATGTCTCAATGTTGTGATGATACCGGTTAAGTCCGGCATCTTTTAGAAGGACAAGAGATTTTGTGTCAAGTATGCCTAAAGAGGCGCAAGGGGATATTCCGATTTTTTCCTTTATTATGTTTATCACTTCAGCGATTTTTTCAACCTCTTGCCGGTCAGGCCCCTTTCCGCTGGTAACAATAGAAAATCTCTTTGCCCCGATCTCTTTTGCCCTTTTCGCCTGGGCCAGCAATTCATCTTTGCTCTTTAACGGGTATACAGAAATTTTTGTGTTATAATGAATTGATTGCGCGCAAAATCTGCAATCCTCACCACAACGTCCTGATTTGGCATTGGTGATACTGCACAGCTCAATCTTTCCTCCTGCCAGGCGTTTTCTTTCCTCGTTGGCAAGCAAGATCAATTGCCAGGTAGATAGTTTCTGAAAATCCTGTAATTTTGTATACATATTCGTAACCGTTTCGTAAATTGAGTTTATTATAAAACTTTATACATTATAATATATGATCCCCAAGTTTTTAACATACTACACTGATTATAAAATGCAAGGATCGTTAAAACCCTGTCCCCTGTAAAGAGCTGCTAAAATCATGCACATTCTACTTTACGCATAAATAAAATCAGGTTATGTTTATTTTGCAGAGTTTTTATATTCACCGCAGAGTACGCAAAGAAATTTATTGCCAAGAGACTAAATGAGCCGTTAAAATTATTTGGATTTGGTCGTTATTATTTGAGCTTAAGATGTATTATCGGAATCTGGAAAGAGAACAAAGCAATTTGGAAAATGCGCTCAAAAACGAACACCTGGATTTTAGCGCTGCATTTATGATTGTTCAGGATCTGCATCAGCTTGTCCGGGCAAATCCGGAAATTATCCGGCCGGAAACAATCTCGGCGCTGAAAAATGTTCTTGAAGATCCAAAGCACACCTTCCAGACACAATCATTTTTTCTCTATAAAGAGGCTGCTGATGCACTGGCCTCTATTCTGGTTCTTTCTGCTGACGAGTCCCTGTCAGAAAAAAGCATTTCTTCCCTGAAACAGATTGTTAATACAGGCTCCGGCATGCAGCAAAGGGCTGCTACCGAAGCCATGGGATCACTTCCCCTTCAAATTTGCGGCCCCGGTATGCCTGAGTATTGTTCTGAAAAGATACCATATGCAAGGTGGGATGACATATTAAAGCTTAACAATATTGCCGCCTGTAATAGCCCGGTAATTCTTGGCAGGAGTATGGTCGCACCAATAAATAATAGCTCCAAAATACTTGTTGTAAAATCGGCTGCAACCGAAAGCGGGGTGAAATTAATAAAAAAAGAGGCGGAATGGATGCATTATCTGTCTTCTTATGGCTATTCCTTACCCGTTGGATTTAAGATTCCTCAGCCTCTTCAGATTAACGGAAGCTATCTGTTCAGGCTTAAAAACCTGCCGGTCAGGCCTCCGGAGGGATCGTATATTAATCCAAAACACAATTGTGCTATAGCTTATATAGCTCATAAGGACTATTTCAGCTATCCGAACGACCATAGAAAAGCAAGACAACTGACCAAGGACAAATTCAGAGAGGTAATATTAAGAAATTCCAAGCTGTTGGGGAAATTAACCTCTTTGGGCATTGTTCATTCCGCCCCTATTCCTCTTTTCCATAATCGTGTGCAGCGCAACAGAAGAGCGGATCAGGGTGTCTATGAATGGCACCATGGCGGCAGACTTGACAGGTGGCTGTATTCATGCCGGCACCCAAATTTCGGAATAACCGGCATAAGAGATTTTGAACATCTTATCTCATATCAGGGATCGAGCCGGGAGCTTTACAGGCACATCGGCAGACAGATATTAAGCCTGGTGCTGGTAACCGGCAGCTACTTCCGTAACTTTGAGGCTGACAAGGTTGGATTCGACAAGCATGGAAAACCTGTGGATGTCCGATATCTTTTTGATAAACCCTTTTTGCAGGAACTTCTTCAGAGCATTTTTCATGAGTATTATAATGGATTTGTAAAAGAAAATTTCTGCGGTGATATCCCTTTTAACATTGAACAGCTCAGTCCCCGTATAATTGAAGAGATGGGGGTTGATCATCATATGGAGGAAATTCTGAGAGTGGCTGATCAAATAGAAATGACGGAAAAGGAGTTTATAGATTTTCTGGCCGCAAGAGGCTGCTCAAAAGAAGAGATAGAAGCTTTTAATAAAGATGCCGCAGATATTACCATCCAGACCGGCCCACATCTTGGCGGGTTTAATCAGAGTATATCTGTGCCGGAACTTATTCAATGCCTGGAAGTGGTGTCAGCCTATTGTATAGGGGGCAGATATCTGGCGAAAAAGGACTGAAAAAAATGAACGTCCAACATCGAACGTCCAACATCGAATGGAAAAAGATGAACATCTGAAAAGAAACAGAAATAGTCATTCAATGTTCGGCCTTTGTTTTTTTATTCAATTTAAAAATAATTTGAAGAGCGAAGCGACATCATTATTCGACGTTCAATGTTCGATGTTGGACGTTCATCTTTCAAAAATATCTGTGGAATGTTCGGTATTGGGTGTTTGTTTTTTAACTAAAGAATCAGCCCATGGTCAAACAACTTAATGGCATCCACACATTGACTTTAAAGAAGCCGGTTGTTATGATTTTAAATATGAAACCAGGAAATATTATTGAATATATCGACCGCCAGAAAATAATATGCGCGGTTGTTATGGAAGTCAAAAATACGAAATTGCGGCTTCTTACAGAAAAAGACCGGGAAGTAAAACTTTCCACAGGCCGTGTTTCACATAAATCCAGCACATGCATGGATCTTTCATCAAGCAGATATGAGCTGGTTGAAGCTTTAAAGGCAGCGGCAAACAAGCGCAAACATCTGATCGGCAGTGTAAATATCGGGGAGTTATGGGATATATTACATTCAGAACAGGAATGGATCGATCTGGCCACTATGACCGAACTGTGTTTTCCGAATAGCCCTGACGGTGATCACGAGGCAGCGGTTGTCAGGGCATTTTTTAACGACAGGCTTTATTTTAAGTTCGACCTTGATCGCTTTTTTCCGAATTCAGAAAACCAGGTTGAGCAGATTGCTGCCAATAGAAGAGAGGAGGCTCGAAAAGATCGGATAATAGAGGAGGGCGGGGCATGGCTTAATAAAATGGTCAATGCAGATAAAGGCTCTTTTTCACCTGATTCTCTGTCCTTAGAATATGTAAAGATATTAGAGTCCTTTTATCTGTTTGAAAAGGAAAGCACAGATTATGCTCTTGGTAAAGCAATGCTTGAAAAGGCCGGCATAAGAGATGGTGAAGCTGTTTTTCAGCTTTTAGTAAAGCTGGGTGTATGGGATAAAAATGAAAACATTGATCTGTACAGATATAAAATCCCGACCGCCTTTCCTGAGGAGGTAATGAAAAAAGCGGCGGAAATGGCAGGTTCATTGAGTGACATTTTCATATATGGTGGTCGAGAGGATCTGACCATGCTTCCTGTTATTACGATAGACGGGCAGTTGACCACGGATTTTGATGATGCCTTAAGCATTGAGGAGATCGGTGATCACTACAGACTTGGTATTCATATATCCGATGTGGGCCACTTTATCAAAAAAGGGGATATTATTGACCAGGAAGCCGTTGCTCGCGGAAGCTCAATTTACATGCTCGACAGGAAAATACCGATGCTGCCGGCATGCTTTGCCGAGGATCTATGCAGCCTGAAAGCCGGAGAATTGCGTCCGGCCATAAGTGTAATGGTAGAATTAAGCCGGTTTTTTGAAATAATTGATTTTGAGATTATTCCAAGCCTTATAAGGGTAAAACAACAACTTACATATTATGATGTTAACATGATTGCAGAGGATGACAGGGAAATAGGCATCCTGTATGATATAGCAAAAAATTTTCGTGAATTCAGGTTTGGCAGGGGCGCATTACAAATAACTTTGCCTGAAATTAATCTCTGGACAAATGGGGCCGGAGAACTAACTATAAAAAGGGTGCAGAGGGAAAGCCCCGGGAGGATGCTGGTTGCGGAAATAATGATAATGGCCAACTGGCTGATGGCCCGTTTCCTGGCAAAACAGAATGCTCCTGCAATTTTCAGATCCCAGCCGGAACCGCGCGGGCGCCTCTATAAAGGCAATGACGGAACTCTGTTTCAAAACTGGATGCAACGAAAGCTGCTAAGCCGTTATGTGTTAGGTCGGGAGCCGGAACATCATTCAGGGCTGGGGCTGGAGGCTTATGTTACCGCCACGTCACCTATCCGCAAATATTATGACCTTGTCACGCAGCGCCAGATTCGGGCCATCCTCGGGCTGGAAGAACCTTATAGTATCGAGGAGATAGAACGCATAATTCAATTGCTTGAGCAGCCCGTGAGCTGCGTGCTGAAAATTCAAAACAGCCGCCACAGATACTGGCTGCTTAAGTATCTTGAAAAAAGAATCAACCAAAAAGAGGAGGCTCTTGTGCTCTTTAAGCGGAAAAACAGCTACCAGGCGCTTATAAAGGAATATATGATAGAATGTGAGCTGCCTGTATCGAGCGGAATAGATTTAAAGCCCGAAGACCTGATTCAGGTCAGATTGCAGCATGTTAATGCAAGAAAGGATGTGCTTTCCGTGTATATGGGATAGGCACTTCAAAGTGACTAAAGTTACGAGTGACTAAAGTGAGCTAAAGTTAATGACTCGCTACGCTCCACTTTTTTATAAAATTGACAGAATTCAACAACTTTAGGCACTTTAGATCACTTTAGGCACTTCAAACTCTTTTTGAATATGAACGCAGAGCAGCAGGCCCTGTTTTAGAAATACCGTGGCCGAATTTTCGATAAATACGTTGCTGATCCCACGGCTTGAGCCCAATTTCAACATATCATCCTTCAGGGGATATTCCAGCCCGATAGCGGTTATGCCCAGAGTGTCACGGCCCAGAGGAATCAGAGAGAGAATATCCCCCTTTCCCCCATGGAATGTTATCTCTTTTCCTGCCCGCAGCAGCATGATTTCATGGCGTCCATCTATAATACGGATGGTTGCATTGGACAGGTTTTGCTCAGCCGGAAGCAAAATATTTGCAATACTCATATCCCAGCGGCCGCCCATGGCGCCGAACACAACGATTTCATCAGCGCCGCGGTCAACAGCAAGCTTTAAGGCCAGCTCCAGATCGGTTTGATCCTTTTTTGCCGGATAACGTATTATTTCTACGCCTGCGATTTGTAGCCCCTTTATGTCATCTCCGGCAAGAGAGTCCATATCTCCTATTACCACATCAGGAGTTATGCCTAAGCTCCGGCAGTGATGCAGCCCGCCATCTGCAGCAATGATTAAATCATTTCCGCTAAAGACAGAGCCGGCATCATCAATAATCCCATTTGCAAATATAACGGCTTGCATCGGTTTACAGTTTGTCAAGCAAATCACAAAAAAGCCGCACGCCAAAGCCGGTGCCGCCCGCGCCGCAGTATCCATCCCCTTTTTTGATATAAGCCGGTCCCGCAATATCAATATGAGCCCATCTGGAGTCTCCGGCAAACTCCGCAAGGAAGAGGGCGCCTGTAATAGCGCCGCCCCAGCGCGAGCTGCTTACATTCTTTATGTCTGCCAAATCGCTCTTGAGAAGCTCTTTGTAATCATCAGGCATGGGCAGTCTCCAGCAGCGTTCATGAGTTTTTTTGCCGGATAATTCTATGGCTTTTGCCAGCTCATCATCAAAAGAAAACAGCCCCGCGATTTTTTCCCCTAACGCTACGACACATGCTCCGGTTAAGGTCGCAATATCAATAATGGTATGAGGTTTATATTTTTTTATACAAAAGGAGAGCGCGTCTATCAATATCAGCCTGCCTTCAGCATCTGTATTTCCTATTTCAACTGTTTTTCCGTCATAGCTTTTTACGACGTCTCCTGGACGGGAGGCGCTGCCTGACGGCATATTTTCAACGATCGGGATTATTCCGACAACGCTTACATCAAGCTTTTGCCTTGCCGCCGTAATCAGGGTCGCGGCAACTGCGGCGGCTCCGGACATATCCGCTTTCATGCCATCAAGGGAGTTGGTGGGTTTTAAATTAATACCGCCGGAGTCAAAGGTAACACCTTTCCCCACCAGGGCTATCCTCTTCCCTGTTTTTTTGGGGTTATATTCAAGTATGACCATTCTTGCCTTGATCTGACTGCCGGCTGCCACAGCCAGCATTGCATTAAACCCTTTTTGCTTCAGCTCCTTTTCATCTAAAACCCTTACAGTAAGATTTTCTTTTTCGGCAAGGTTCACAATAGACCTTGTAAACTGCTCAGGCCTTTTATCGTTAGACGGGGTGCTGACCCAGTCTCTCGCCAGTATGGTTCCCGCACAAACAGTTGAGATACGTGCTGATAATCCGCTGTATTTTTCCGCCTCATCAGGTTTCACAAGAAGCTCAATTTTCTTGAGAGGCTTTATTTTTTTATCCTTTTTATATTTATCAAAAATATGATTCCCAAGAAACGCCCCTTCCATCATGGCCTCAAGCGCTGATGCAACCTCGATCTTCATGTTTTTACCGCAGGGGACGCTTAGAAGAACCTCAGGAAGATTTATTTTCATGCATTTTTTTACCGCTTTGCCCGCAAACTCCCGCAACGCTTCAGTATCGATTTTTTCAAGTTTCCCAAGTCCAAGAAACATCACCCTTTTTGCTTTTACCTCTTCAATGTCGTAAAAAATTACTTCATCATTTTTTTTACCTGTAAACTCCTTGAGCTGCTTTGCTTTTTTAATAAGCAAGGATATCAACTGGTTGTCATGAATTATTTTATCCTCACAAACGGGTATAATAAGTGTTTCCGTTTTTACTTTTTTTAGATCAACAGATGTCAGATTAAGCATGTTTTTTTCCTTTTTTTAAAAGAGACCGGACCAGAACCAAAAAGATCTTATTTGTTTATCAAAAAGGTATATTAAGTCAATATCATACTTTCAGCGGCTTTTCATTTAAAACCCTTGCCGGACCAGAACGCCGTTTTATTACAGCTTGTTTTATGCAATAAAACAGACTTTACATCCGATTTCTCATAGCATTTCACCACGAAGATTTTCCGGGTTTTACTCGTGTCTGCGGATTCGGTAAAATCGGAAAATCTTCACCTTTGTAAACGTTATAATAGGTGGATTATAAAAAGATTTGAGGTTCTTGGTCAGGCACTAATTAGAAGGCAATTTTGGTTTGACTACATATGAAACGTTAATTTTGTTTTTGGAACCAGAAGCAACTTTTAAAGATGCCGGAATGAGAACCGGATTCAGCGTGATTGCCCCGGATTTTCGGATATTGTCAAGTTGAACTTTTTCCGTGTAGATGGTTGTGATGTTGTCCAAAACGCGATTTCCGCCGACAACCTCGATGGCTTTTGGCTCAACCCTTACTTCCGATAGTATCAGTTGCTCGGGCAGCTTACCTACCCAGTCAACCTGAACAGGCAGTGTTTTTTTGATGGTGATATCAAGGGTCGCTTCAACGATTGAGGGGGTGATCTTTTTTAAAAAAATTCCCGGCGGCAGGGTAATATTTTTTTTGGTAATGGAAAAGGTATTACGTCCGGCAACGGCTTTATCCAGATCCATCTGCACATGAACCTGATCGGGTCGAATCGATTTTATTAAAGTTCCCGAGCCTCCCAGTTGGAGGCTGACGGTATTCACGGAAGTGTCAATAATTTCCATGCGGGGATCACGGGTGGTGTATTCTAAAGGGATTTCCAGGGTGATCAGGGTGTCTATTCCTTTTGAAAAACCGAACCATACAACCGTTACCAATATGATGGATAAAAACGCTGCAACGCCTAGTTTTAATCTGCTTTTCCTCAAAAGACCCTTATTTTCTTCAATTGTTCCAGCATGCACCTGTAACTTTTTTATCAGCTCGTCCTTTCCTGCAATATCCGAGATTGTCGAATCTTTAGCCACAACCACTTTTCCTGTTTCCTCGGAAACAACGACAATCAAGGCGTCTGTGGTTTCGGCCAATCCGAGCGCTGCACGGTGACGGGTTCCGTAACGAGAAGGCAGATCATTGTTGTGGGATAACGGCAGAATGACTCCGACGTCGGTAATCTGATTCCCCTTAATTATAGCAGCACCGTCATGGACAGGATTATCAGGCCAGAAGATGCTGATTATCATTTCCTTGGATACCGATCCATTCCAGCGCATCCCCTTTTGAATTGTCTCTTCGAGATCGTCCTTGGCCGGGAAAACCATCAGTGCCCCGATACGTAGCCGGGACAATGTATAAATACTTTCCACAATGATTTCTATCGGTGGATGAAACGGCTTATAAGAAAAACCCCAGAGAATGGTTTTTAAATTCTTGGCCTGAAGAACGCTGCGGATTTCATTTCTGAAAACAATGATGATAATGAGTGTGGCAACCGCCATAATTCCCTGAAGTGCCCAGCTGGTTAAAATTAAACCGAAAAAAACAGCTGTTCGTTGGAAGACCCACAGGATCGCGATTCCGGTAATCACCCGAAAGACCATGGTCCCTCTAAAAAGGACGTAAAGCCGAAACAGTATATAACTGTTTAACAGTATATCCGCGATATCCTGCCATCGTAAGGTCGCAAAAAAAGGCAACAGTATTTTCATTTCTCAATTAGTCCGTGATGCTGAATCTTACAATATCAAGCAGATTGCCTTTGTGGTCGAGTATCTGCACTCGCCATGGGCCCTTATCGGTTTCCCGGAGCTGAATACTGCTATAGGTTGACCAGCGCGGCGGTTGAAGGTACAGCTTTTTCTTTGCGCTGAGTTTATCCTGGTAATACCATTCGTGATAAATAAACGTTTTTTCAGGTACAGGATCAAATGAGGTAAAACACGAGACTTTGCCGATGGCAATCGAAAACACTACCGCCGAATTATAAGGGGCATAGTCCTTGATTTCCTCACACATTACTGTGTGAGTCAGGGTCAGTTTTTGGGGGACCTTAAGAGGCTGAGCATTATTTGGATCCTGGGGAAATCCATGGGAAACAAAGAAAAAATCAGCAGCCAGCAATAAAATCAGTATTAAACAAAATTTGCATCTCATGGTTTTGTTTTTTAAAATAAAAGTATTTCAGAACTTAATAGGAACCAAGTTGTGCTGTTATCGATTTTTAGCTGATATTTATAATTTTGCAAGTAAAATCATGCGGTCATTTATTATTATCATAAATAACCCTCATGCATTATGCGAACACAGGTTGTTTTAAAGTATATGCTCTGGATATTGAATTGTTGGGGGTCATGGCCGTATAGAAATTCCGGGACATCCTCCGGTTTATAAGTTTATATCGTCAAGAAGTAACTATTGATTCTCTTTTGCAATTGCAGTTTTTTCACCACGCTTACCAGACAAACTCACGGCGGGTTGAGATAATTTCAGTCAGCTTCGGCTTTGTTGATTTCAAAGTGGTGGCTACTGCTATTTGCCCCATATCATGAAAACCATTTGATATGATGAAAAACGAACCTGACTCCAAGTACCTATAATTATTGTATGTTTCATCCATTTGATACTATTGATATGTTTATTTCCCGGCAAGATATCAAAATTGGCTTGCTTTTTAAATTATTTTTTATTAAATTGTACATCCCTTTTAATATTCCCATAAGCTCTATCAAACAGTTTGTTTCAGGCAGTTTGTTTCAGGTTGATCCTTCTGAATCTTTAACCTACTTGGAGAAAATGGTAATTAACTATCGATAGATGTGTTGCGCAGTCTATTCTATGCTTTTCGAGCCACAGGATCCGTTCCTGTGGCTTTTAATATTTAACAAAAAGGAAACAAAACAACAATGATTTGCACCACCAATGTTACCCTCGCCTATGGCAAGAGGGTTCTGTTCAAAGACGTTAATATAAAGTTTGCACCAGGCAACTGCTACGGACTCATCGGCGCCAACGGAGCAGGAAAATCCACATTTTTGAAAATTCTTGCCGGGGATATCGAACCGGACTTTGGAACCGTCTCCGTGGGAGCCAGGGAGAGAATCGCGGTTTTAAGACAGGACCACTTTGCCTTTGACGAAGAGACGGTTTTAAACACTGTAATAATGGGCCATGAAAAGCTGTACAAAATTATGAGAGACAGGGAGGCTCTTTATGATAAACCGGATTTTTCCGAAGAGGACGGAATCAGAGCAGGTGAGCTTGAGGTTGAATTCGCAGAGATGAGCGGCTATGAGGCAGAGTCTGAAGTGGGGGTTCTCTTAAACAATCTGGGAATTACCGAAGAGATGCATCAGAAAAAGATGAAGGAACTCGAGGGCGGGGGAAAGGTGCGAGTGCTCCTTGCCCAGGCCCTGTTTGGAAACCCGGACGTCCTGCTTCTGGACGAGCCCACCAACAACCTGGACCTCAAGTCCATTGCCTGGCTTGAGGAGTTTCTCTACAGGTTCCAGAACACGGTAATCCTGGTATCACATGACCGTCATTTCATGAACCAGGTCTGCACCCACATCGCAGACATTGATTTTGGTAAGATCTCGGTGTACATGGGGAACTACGATTTCTGGTACCAGGCCAGCCAACTGAATCTGAAACAGAAACAGGCGGGAAACAAGAAAATCACCGACCGGGCCAATGAACTGAAGGCTTTTATCCAGCGGTTCAGTGCCAACGCCTCCAAGTCTAAGCAGGCCACCTCCCGAAAGAAACTTTTAGAAAAACTCACCGTTGAGGACATGCCGGTGTCGTCAAGAAAATACCCGTTTATTTGCTTCAAGCCGGAACGACCCTGTGGTAACGTGATCCTGGAAGTTGACGGACTCACCAAGACCATTGATGGTGAAAAGGTACTGGACAACGTGAGTTTTACCGTGAACGGAGGGGATAAGATCGCCTTGATGGGCGGGAACAGCCTGGCCAAGACTACCCTTTTCCAAATTCTGGCAGGGAAGATAGAACCGGACAGCGGAACTTTCCATTGGGGAACCACCATCACCCACTCCTATTTTCCCAAAGAATACAGCGCCTATTTCAAAGGTGAACGGAACCTTATCGAATGGCTCCTGCAGTTCGCTCCCCCAACAGAGGGGGAGAGCTTTGCCAGGACCTTCCTGGGACGCATGCTCTTTTCCGGGGAAGAGGCCCTTAAAAAGATCAGCGTACTCTCCGGTGGGGAAAAAGTTCGCTGTATGCTCTCAAAGATGATGCTTTCCGAATCCAATGTCCTGATGATGGATGAACCCACCAACCACCTCGACCTGGAATCGATCACGTCATTAAATAACAGCCTGCTCAACTTCCAGGATGTGATTCTTTTTACCTCCCATGACCACGAGTTCGTGAATACCGTGGCAAATCGGATTATCGAAATCATCCCTGGTGGCGTCATTGATCTACTCATGACTTTCGACGAGTATATTGAAAGAACGGAGGTTTTGAAAACCCGTGAAGGCATGCTCCGTAAGGCCGCTTAAGCAACCGGTTTCAAAGGACACCGGGTTATGAATTAAAAAAACAGACAGGGAAAATACAAGGTGTAATAAAAAAGCCTATGCCTGGCTGTAATTAATACTAATCTACAAAAAGCGGCACTATACAGAATTGCCTTACATCTATAAGGCCAGAGCAACTATCCTGTCATCGCCCAAAAAGGGGAAAGATCATCCGCTCCAAGCCTGGCTCCGGAGGTTTCCATGTGGGGTATTGGTTGTTTCATCAATACTGTTTAGGGACATTGGATGGCCCATTTGCATTGAAATCTGCGCTATTATGTCTTTTCCTTGTTTATTTTTGCTCCGCATAGTGTTTGGAACAGATAAGGAACTTACCCTTCCCTCGATATTGGTAATGGTTCCCTCTGATTCATTAAGTGGAGGGGGGGGAAGGATTACTTCTGCGGCTGACAATAATCGTGAATGATAAGGTGATTGAGCCACTAAGAATTCAGCCTGAGAAAGAGCGTTTTTTACTGTGTCATCATATTCAACAGCTTCAGGAATGTCCCCCATCAAATAAATTACACGAATATCCTCTGTGAGAGTTTTTTCCAGTATTTTTCCTGTTGATAATCCTGGCTGTTCAGGCAGATTTGTTTTCCAGGCATTTTCAAATTTTTTGCGTTCTTCAATATCACTTATCCACTTTTGTCCGGGGAAGAGGTTTGGGGAAACGCCCATATTAAGCAATCCATAACCATTGGTTTTAAAAAGAAGTGGAAAAAGATGCAAAAATCCCTGCCTGGACATTGAAAAAATTTGTTCGAGCTGATTTGCATCCCACTTAAAAATTTCCTTTGAATAAAGAAAAACTGTAGGCAGTTCGTCTGAAATATCAGGTAATGTGTCATCCACAAAGACAACTGCCGCTTTGTTCTTTCTTTGAGCGCGTCTGACAAGCGCATCGATTATTGGATATCGAACAGATGGATTGTCAGAGGTGATAAGAATCTGTTTTGCGGTTTCAATAGTTCTATATTCAGCCGTAGCCGAAAACAGCGAAATACATTCAGGGAGAATATCTATTTCAGACAGGCTATCGAAAAAGTCGATATTCGGAGTTTTAATTACAGCTCTTAAAAATTTCTGAAATAGATATGCTTCTTCATTTGTGCATGCTGATGTGGCAATCCCTGCAAAAGATTCAGGGACATATGCCTTTTGAAGAGTTTTTAGCCGCTGAGCAACATAGGAAATCGCCTCATCCCATTCTACAGGGATAAATTGCCCCTTTTGCTTGATCAACGGCTTGTCCAGCCTTTTTCTTCCATCTGCATCTTTATATCTGAACTTTCCATCGATACACAAATGGCCGTAATTCGGTTTCTTATGCAGATTCGATGTTATCTTGATAAGGTCTTTCCCTATGTAGTTTAATGTTATTGCGCAGCCGCAACCGCACAACGAGCATGTGGTTGGCATGGTCTCAAGGTGGAAGGGGCCTGGTCGTTTTTTCGTTTTTTCAACAAGGGCGCCTGTGGGACAGTTGCCAACACATAAGCCACATGAAACACAATTATCGTTAATTACAGGTCCGTAAAAGGACACATTGTCTTTTTGATCAAATTCCAGCGGTTCTAATGTGATCGCATCAGAACACTGGTATTCCGAGCAATTGCGTACACATCGCCTGCAGTTAATGCACTTGTTTGGATCAACTATGATGTAAGGGTGGGTTTCGTTTATTTCAAACTTTTTCTCCTGCCAGGTTTCAATGTTTGATATATCTACTCCGTATTCTGTTGCATATTTTCTTAATTTGCATTCAAATGCATCAATACACCCGCAGGAAAGACACCTTTTTGCTTCTTGAACAGCAGTTTCTTCTGAAAACCCCATATCTACTTCTTCAAAATTATTGCGCCGGGCACCTGCAGGAAGTTCCGGCATTTTTGCCTTCGGGTTTTTATCAATTCCTGCAAAATTTTGCATGCCAACTTTATCAAGAGGCCCTTTGCTTATGTTAAATGGCATTTCAAGGGATTTTACAGGTTTTTTGCGAAGAAAAAGATCAATGGAGTTTGCAGCGCGTCTGCCTGCTCCAAAAGCAGAAATCACTGTTTTGGGACCAGTAAAAATGTCGCCTCCGGTAAAGATCCCTGCCGCGTTAGTTTGTAACGTGCCTGAATGAGCTACAATTGTACCCCAGCGTGTTGTTTCAATTTCTTGACCAAGCTCGTCATGCTGTAACCCGGAAAGATCCGGAATCTGGCCAATTGCCGCTATTACTGTGTCCACGTCAACAACTTGCTCAGAGCCTGATATCGGCACAGGACACCTTCTTCCACTGGAATCCTTTTCTCTCAGTTCCATACCGATATATTCCATCTGCCGCAACTTACCATTTTCTCCTATTAATCTGGATGGAGCAACAAGGATATTGATTCCAATTCCTTCTTCTTCCGCTGCATCAACTTCTGCGGCAAGAGCCGGCATTTCAACGCGGGACCGTCGATAGTATATGTCGACCTTTTTGGCGCCAAGTCTAAGGGCGCTGCGAGCAGCATCTATAGCTGTATTCCCGCCGCCGATAACTATTACCTTATTTCCAATCTCTACATCTTTCCCAAGTGAGACATCTGTTAAAAAAGTTGTGCCTTCTATAACGCCACTTAATTCTTCTCCGGGGATACGCAAGTTGCGTGTACCCCAGCACCCTATACCTAAAAAAACTGCGCTATACCCATCTGCCAGAAGGCTTTCACAGGTAAAGTCTTTCCCAAGTAAAATATTTGTTTTTGCTTCAATTCCAAGCTGAAGCATAGATTCTATTTCAAGATCGAGTATATGCCTGGGAAGACGGTAACTGGGAATTCCATACCTCAATTGTCCACCTAATTCCGGCATAGCCTCCAATATGGTTACCTCATGTCCTTTTTGCCTGAGATAATATGCAGCGGAAAGTCCGGCCGGTCCTCCTCCAACCACTGCAACCCTGTAACCAGAAGGTTCGGGGAGACATATAATTAATTTTTTATAATTATTTCTCTCGTAATCGCCAAGAAAACGCTTTGCAAAATTAATACAAACAGGCTCGTCAACTCTTTGGCGACGGCATTCAGCTTCACAGGGGCGTGGGCATATCCTTCCGATTACCAAAGGCATTGGGCAGCGCTCCTTAACTATTCTTAATGCTTCCAAATATTGGCCATTGGCAAGTAGTGCAAGATATCCCTGAATATCCACGTTTGCCGGGCAGGTGAGGTGGCATGGGGCTACGCAGTCTCCATAGTGTTTGGACAGTATTAATTCTATTTTATTGCGGCGTGCCTGGCGGACCCTCTCTGAATCGGTATCTACAACCATTCCTTCTTTGACCTTTGCGATACAAGATGTTACCAGACGATCCTTACCTTTAATTTCTACTATACATAAACGACATCGTCCTAAAGGCTTGAGGTGTTCTTGATAGCAAAGGGTTGGTATATGAATCCCTGATTCTTCCGCTGCTTGAAAGATCGTAAATTCAGGGTTTACTGTGGTTTCTCTTCCGTTGATCGTGAGCTGAATTTTTTTTGACAAGCCTTACCTCCTATTTCCCGCATACCCTTCCATCCCGCACCCCTTTGCCTTTGCTTCCCATAATATAAAGAAATGCCAGGAAGATTGTCGCATTACATTAGCTATAGCAATTAGAAAAGACACTCCATATATATCAAATATATCCGATAGCTGTATAAGATGCAACTTGTTAAATTGGGAATATCCAATCAGTCCCCACGGAAATCCATGAAAGGGGAAATGCCCATATATATGCCAAACAGGATCATAAAAATTCCGCAGCAAACAAGAATTCCATAATATATTATATCTTTTTGTTTAAATACCGCGGGCCGAAAAAGGACAAAATCGAAACAAACACTTACAGGGGTCACAAATGAGAATAATAAAGGGCGACTTACTAAAGCTGGCGATAGACAAGGAGTTTGATATAATCATTCACGGTTGCAATTGTTACTGTACCATGGGTGCGGGTATAGCCAAAGCTATAAGAGATACATTTCCTGAAGCCTGGGATGCGGATTCAAAGACCGGAAAAGGCTCATTAAACAAGCTGGAAACCATGCGGTATAGGGGACATCCTTCAGATTAGATTCCTGAGAAATAAGTCAGTTTTTTTGAAACAAATAAATTAGAGCTATCGAATTCGGTTTGTCGAGGTTATTCCACATAAGACCAAGTCATGTTTGATGATATTGACTTCAAATACGTTTAAACGATGTAAAATGAACCATATAAAATGTTGATATTATTGATTTTTCAGTTTTTTCTCAAGCTCTGCAAAAAGATTTTTTTGCTTTTCTGCCTGTTCAGCCTGAAACAACTCAATTTTTTTTGATAAATCCTTTTTGTTGCTCTGAAATTTTTTAAGCTCTTCTTCTAATTTACTCTCCCCGAAGCCCCTCGGAATTTCTTCTATTTTTAAATGGTTTTTGACAAAAAGCATGGCCCCGTATGATCCTTCAACAACATCTATGATTCCCATTTCACCAAGCTTTTTGCATATAAGATTGCCATGCTCCAGAGAAAAGGATATCATCCGGCAGACCTTTTCAATAGAGGAAGAAGCATCATCCTGGTGCTCAAGAATCCTTATTGCCGCAACCACAAGGTGTGCTTTAGTATATAAGTCTATCTCTTTCATAAGCGTTTCTTGACATAAAAGTTCAGGCAGAGTAACATTTTTTAATTATATGTCAAGTTGGGAAATTTATTTTAAGGAGGTTATGATGACGGAAATAATTGATGTAAAGGCAAGGGAGGTTCTGGATTCAAGAGGGAACCCAACAGTTGAGGCGGATGTAATTCTCACCTGCGGAGCTGTTGGTCGCGCTATTGTGCCTTCCGGCGCTTCAACCGGAAAACGTGAAGCCCTTGAGCTTCGTGATACACGATCAAAGCGTTTTAATGGAAAGGGAGTTAACAAGGCCATTAAAAATGTGACGGATATTATTGCGCCGGCTGTGCTCGGAATGGATGCGGCTGATCAGGACACCCTTGACAACTATATGATTAAATTAGACGGCACTCCAAACAAATCAAAACTTGGAGCAAATGCCATACTTGCCGTATCCATGGCAGCTGCAAGGGCTGCATCGCTTGCCTATGGATTGCCTCTTTATAGATATTTAGGCGGGATAAATGCCAGATATCTTCCCATTCCCATGATGAACGTAGTTAACGGCGGATCACATGCCGCCAATAATCTTGATATTCAGGAATTCATGATAGTGCCTGTTGGAGCAAAATCGATTACCCAGGCGATTCAGATGGGAGCAGAAACCTTTCACAGCCTGAAAAAGATATTGAAAGAAAAGGGGCTTGTTATTGCTGTTGGCGATGAAGGAGGTTTTGCCCCGGATCTAAAGTCTAATGAAGAGGCAATAAAATTAATAATAAGCGCTATTAAATCAGCCGGATATAAACCAGGGGAAGATATCGGGATTGCCATTGATGCGGCTGCAAGCGAGTTCTATAAACAGGGAACATATTATTTAAAATCGGAAAATAAAAAACTTACATCAAAACAGATGATCGACTATTATGAGGGTTTAATTGAGAAATATCCTGTCCTTTCCATTGAGGACGGCCTTTCTGAACAGGATTGGCAGGGATGGGAGCTGATGACCGACAGGCTGGAAAACTCTATCCAGATTGTCGGCGATGATATCTTTGTCACCAACCCAAAGATATTCGGCAAAGGCATTGAACAGGGAATAGCAAACTCCATTCTTATTAAGTTGAATCAGATAGGTACGGTAACTGAAACCCTTGATGCCATTGAAATGGCTAAGCAGGCTGGATACACTACAGTAATATCCCACCGGTCAGGAGAAACAGAAGATACATTTATCGCAGACCTTGTGGTCGGCGTAAACGGCGGCCAGATAAAAACAGGTTCAATGTCGCGTACAGACAGGATCGCAAAGTATAACCAGCTCATCAGGATTGAAGAGGAGCTTGGTGGCGGAGCCAGATTTTCAGATGATATATTTATTGCATAATAAAATGCATCAATACCTGAGAAATGCTTTTGTTATAATATGTTTCCTTGCAATGGTTTTGTGCTGTTATACACCGGCAAGTTGTTATGTTCTGCAGGGGCCGCATCTTCTGGATTTAATGATAAAAAAATACGGGAACGCCAAAAAACTTTTGGTTTCTCAAAACCTGATTTTTTACGACAACACCAGACAGATGGATGCGGTTAAAATAAATGAAACATTAAGCTATGTTTTCCCTGAAGAGTTCCGCTCCGATATTTTATCTGAAAATACTCAAAAAATTCATATTGTATCAAAAGACCGGACATTAACAATAATCGACGGAAAAATTGCAGACGATTTTAAATCAATATTTGACAGTTATAAGGATCTTATTCTTTATCGTTCCAGGATATTGCTCCAAAAAAGGCTTGACATGTTTGGGGTTGATGGATCAATTTCAAGCCTGGGACGTTTTCGCGGTAAAATAGCCTATATAGTGGGCGCTCAATACCCTGACGAATCAGCACCCCAGGTATGGATAGACAAAGAAACGTTCAGGCCGGTCCGCTGGATAATCACCAAAAAGGCGGAAAACGACAGGCAGGATACCACGGAATTCAGGTATGTTGAATGGAAGATGTTCGACAACAACTGGTATCCTATACGTATCGAGATTTATCAAAACAATACCTTGCTACGCGAAATTGTTGTTGATAATATTAATATAACCCCTTCATTTTCAGAGGATTTTTTTAATATCATGAAACTGCAATCAACCTATATGGAGGCTGGTCAGATCGAGCAGAAACAACGCGACCCGGAAGAATTAAGCGAGATTCAAAAAACCATTGAGGAATTCAAAAAAATATATAAATAACAATTTAGGATTAAAGGATTAAGAGGATTGTTTGCAACATTCGGTTGGCTTGTTCATACCACTTTTAATCCTTACCTCTTAATCCCTTACTCCTTTCAATGAGGTTATTATATGCATTATGATACAAAATTTATATTTATAACCGGCGGAGTTCTTTCCTCCCTTGGCAAAGGGCTGGCTTCCGCATCCATTGGAGCGCTTCTCGAAAGTCGCGGCCTTACCGTTACCATTCAAAAACTCGACCCTTATATTAATGTTGATCCCGGAACAATGAACCCATTCCAACACGGTGAGGTTTTTGTAACAGATGATGGTTCTGAAACAGATCTGGATCTTGGGCATTATGAGAGGTTTACCCACGCAAAACTTGGCAGGGACAATAACTTTACAACCGGCAAGATATATAATTCCGTCATAACCAAGGAACGCAGAGGAGATTATCTGGGAGGCACTGTCCAGGTCATTCCGCATATTACAGATGAAATTAAGAATAGCATCAAACTGGCCGCTAATGGGGTGGATATAGTCATTGTTGAAATAGGCGGCACAATCGGCGACATAGAAAGTCTTCCTTTCCTGGAAGCAATCCGGCAATTCAAAGCAGATGTGGGCAAGGAGAATATTCTATATATCCATCTAACCCTTGTTCCTTATATTGCTGCTGCAGGAGAGCTCAAAACAAAACCGACCCAGCATAGCGTAAGGGAACTCAGAAGCATAGGCATTCAGCCCGACATACTGCTTTGCCGTACCGACAGATACCTGTCTAAAAGTCTCAAATCCAAGATAGCGCTTTTTTGCAACCTGGATGGTGATGCAATAATCACCGCCAAAGATGTTCAGTGCATCTACGAAGTCCCTCTAATATTTCACAAGGAAGGGCTTGATGACAAGATTGTTGAACTGCTTAAAATTTTTACAAAACCACCCGAACTTGATGCATGGGAAGAGCTTGTCAAAAAGTATAAAAACCCAAAACATTCCGTTAACATAGCTATAGTCGGAAAGTATGTAGATCTGACTGAATCATACAAGAGTTTGAACGAGGCTCTGTCTCATGGCGGAATCGCTAATGATTGCAAGGTGAATCTTATATTCGTTGATTCAGAAAATATTGATGATAACAATTGCGCCGGCTCTCTCGGCATTGCCGACGGCATACTGGTTCCCGGCGGGTTTGGATCGCGCGGCATCGAAGGCAAGATATGTGCGGTTAAATATGCAAGAGAAAACAAAATTCCGTTCTTTGGTATATGCCTGGGAATGCAGATAGCGGTTATTGAGTTTGCGCGCAATGTGGCCGGCATGCCAAATGCCCACAGCAGCGAGTTTGACGAAAAAAACCCATATCCTGTTATCTATCTCATGCTTGAGTGGTATGATGACAGAACCAAAACAATGCAAATGCGTGATAAAAGTTCAGACAAAGGCGCTACAATGCGCCTTGGAGCATATCCATGTAAAATCAGGCAAAAAACTTTTGCTTTTGAAGCATACAGCAGGGAAAATATTTCGGAACGGCATCGCCACAGGTATGAATTTAATAATGCTTATAAAGACAAACTTGAGGAAAGCGGACTTGTCATAAGCGGCACATCACCGAACGAAGAACTGGTTGAAATTGTCGAAATTAAAGACCACCCGTGGTTTTTAGGTTGTCAATTCCACCCGGAATTTAAATCACGCCCAATGGACCCTCATCCTCTGTTCAAAGATTTTATCAAGGCCGCTCTTAAGCAGGCACAGGCGTAAATAACAGCCTTTTAACCGGAACAGCTAAAAAAAATCCCGCTGCGCTATTGCGAGCGGGATTTTAATTAAGCGATTTTTATTTTTTTGCTATTTTTTATCATCACTCTTTACTTCCTCGAAATCAGCATCTACAACATCCTCGTCAGGAGTAGAACCTCCTGGCTGAGCAGCGCCTTTCGCACCAGATTCAGCGTGCTCTTCCCCTTTTTGCGATGCCTGCTGATACATAGCTTCTGCAAGCTTATGGGAACACTGTGTCAACTCCTCGCTCATGCGTTTGATTTCTTCCTTGTCATCACCTTCCATAGCCTTTTTAAGGTTGGTAATGTTTTCCTCAATTTTACTTTTAGTTGCGCTGTCCACCTTATCTCCAAGGTCCTTTATTGATTTCTCCGTTGAATAAATAAGAGAATCAGCGGTATTGCGCGCTTCTACCAGCTCTTTCTTCTTTTTATCTTCATCAGCATGAAGCTCTGCGTCTTTAACCAGTTTATCTATTTCTTCCTTTGACAGGCCGGAAGAGGCTGTAATCTGAATCGACTGTTCCTTGCCGGTAGCCTGATCCTTTGCAGACACGTTCACAATGCCATTGGCGTCCATATCGAATACCACCTCTATCTGAGGCACACCTCTCGGTGCAGGTGGTATGCCAACAAGTTCAAAACGACCGAGTGTCTTGTTGCCTGCCGCCATCTCGCGCTCACCCTGGAGCACATGAATTGAAACAGCCGGCTGGCTGTCTGCGGCGGTTGAAAAAATCTGGCTTTTTCTTGTAGGAATGGTTGTATTCTTTTCAATAAGCCTTGTCATTACGCCGCCTAAGGTTTCAATACCAAGTGAAAGAGGTGTAACATCAAGAAGCAGAACATCCTTTACATCACCCTTTAGAACACCTCCCTGAATAGCAGCGCCGATAGCAACAACTTCATCAGGATTAACCCCCTTGTGTGCTTCTTTGCCGAATATCTTCTTGACCCTTTCCTGAACAGCCGGCATGCGTGTCATGCCGCCGACCAGGATAACCTCATCTATATCGCCGAGAGCCAGTCCTGAATCCTTTAGCGCGGTACGGCATGGGTTTTCAAGCTTATCTAACAAGCTGCCTGTAAGGTCTTCCAGCTTGGCTCTGGTTATTTTAATATCAAGGTGCTTGGGGCCGCTGGCATCAGCAGTTATAAAAGGAAGATTAACATCTGTCTCCACGGATGTGGACAATTCCATCTTTGCTTTTTCAGCTGCTTCCTTAAGCCTTTGCAGTGCCATCTTGTCGGTTCTGATATCAATTCCCTGATCTTTTTTAAATTCATCTGCAAGATAATCGATCAGCCTTAAATCAAAATCTTCCCCTCCAAGATGGGTGTCGCCGTTTGTAGATTTTACCTCAAACACACCCTCACCGATTTCAAGTATGGACACATCAAATGTGCCTCCACCAAGATCAAATACAACGACCTTTTCCTCTTTTTTCTTGTCCAGGCCGTAAGCAAGAGCCGCAGCAGTCGGTTCGTTAATAATTCTTAAAACATTAAGGCCTGCAACCCTTCCAGCATCTTTAGTGGCCTGACGCTGACTGTCGTCAAAATAGGCCGGCACGGTGACTATTGCATCAGTAACTTTTTCGCCAAGATATTCCTCTGCTGTTTTCTTGATATTTGCCAGTATAAATGATGATATCTCCGCGGGGCTGTGAAGTTTACCACGAAGGTTTATGCGTATATCTCCATTACTTGCCTGTTCCATCTTATAAGGAAGTATCTTGATATCACTTTGAACTGTGGGTGATGCATATTTCCGGCCTATAAGTCTTTTAACGGCAAAAATTGTATTTTCAGGATTCGTGATAGCCTGTCTTTTTGCAATCTGGCCGACCAGCCTCTCCCCTTTGTCGGTTATAGCAACTACCGATGGTGTTGTGCGGCCTCCTTCAGGATTTGTAATGACCTTTGCTTCGTTTCCTTCCATTATGGCTACGCACGAATTTGTAGTACCAAGATCGATTCCAATTGTTTTACCCATTATCTGCCTCCTTAATCTTTATATCAGATCGTCAGATCTGTTTTTTTCATTTTCAATATTTTTGTTTTTTTCATTATCTGCCCTGGCTTTTGGCATGGAGACTACCACCATAGCCGGCCTCAGCAGCCTTTCATGTATAATATATCCCTTTTGAAGTTCATTTATAACGGTGTTTTCATCATAATCATCCGATTCCTCGCTCAGTACAGCCTGATGGAAATTTGGATCAAAAGGTTTTTTCAATGATTCCAAGGGGGTTACGTTGAATTTTTCAAAAATTTTCAATATCTCCTTCAGGGTCATATTAACCCCTTCCACCAAAGCGGAATCTGCCTTATTATCAGCGGTTGAAGAATTTACAGCTCGTTCAAGATTATCAACAACAGAAAGCATGTCTTTAATTAAGGATTCATTTGCAAATTTTCTGAATTCACCTGTTTCTCGAGCCGACCGCTTTTTGTAATTTTCAAACTCAGCTGAAACCCTTAAAAAACGATCATAATTTTCTCTGGATTCTTCTTGCGCAGCTTTCAGTTCGGCTTCCATGTCCTTAATTAACTCATGATGTTTTTTTTTATGCTCTTTCGCTGCACCGCTTTTTTTTGACTCTTTTTCTACTGAATCAACTTTTTCGGGTTCAACATCTATTTTCTTTTTTTCGTCAGACATCAGTGGTTATGTGCTCCTGTTCCATTTTCCAAAGGTCTCGATGTGTTAGGTTGATCATAAAGACAATCAAAACCATCACGCAAAAAAATAATACTATTTAGAATAATGTCAAGGCGGTAATTGCAGGGATTAGTTTATGAAAAATAATCGCTTGAAGAGACCTTTACAAAACGCCCCTTGAAATTGAACAAAATTGAACATTTTTCAAAGGTCTCTTGACGGCAGGCTGTTTTAAAAAATGATTGTGCACCCGCTATCGAATCTTTTTCAGAAAAACATAAGCCAAAAATTTGACCGGGATCGATCCGCGACACAGACCGCATCGTTTATCGCTGCTTCCTTCCGGACCTGACGAGGTTCGCGACCGTCTGTTGCGCAGTGTCCGATCAGGATGACTTACAATTTTTCGGAATAAAAACCCTTTAGAGGGAATTCAGCCCCGCATAAAGCGGATTTCGGGAAAAGGGCACCGCTAGCTCCCCGCCTAGCACAACCATTATTTTAATATAATTCATAATAGTATTTTTTCAAGAGAAAAAAATCGACATGGTTTTATTTAAATTATTTCTTGCTGATTTTCGCAAAATCATTAATAATAAATTTATGAGACAAAAATTTTTGATGCCTATATTATTAGCCTGTTGCCTTATAAACACCGGTTGCGCATTTTTTGTTGCCGGAGTCGGTACAGGCGCGGCAGTTTGTACTTATAAATGTGGCGAATTAAAAAAGTCGTACCAGGCATCGCTTGATAAAACAATCATTGCCTGTAATGCGGCTTTAAAAAGCCTTAAAATAACTATTACAGAAAAAACACCGGCCGGTATTACCGCAATAATTAAAGGCAGATGCCCTGACAAAACATTGGTTAAAATAAAAATTGCTATGATAACAGACAGGATTGCCGAGGTTTCCGTCCGTTCAGGCATTGTGGGAGTATGGAACAAAAAAAGATCTGAGTTGATTCATGCCGGCATCGCTCAAAGGCTATAATAAGGAGACCTTTGAAAAATGCTCAATTTTGTTCAAGTTCAAGGAAGGCGAAAATTTTAAATGTAGGAATACATTTAGTATTTCGAGGCTTAAAATTTGAGCCTGACGCTGGTATTGGGCAAAAGGGGGCGTTTTGCAAAGGTCTCATAAGATATTTTCTGTTGTAAGACAGGCAATTACAGCTTACAGGATGTTTCAACCCGGTGATTCTGTGCTGATATGTGTGTCAGGTGGGCCTGATTCCGTCGCTCTTCTTCATATATTGCTTTCATTAGCTCCAGAGTTTTCATACACGATTGGTGTTGCTCACCTTAATCACTGCCTCCGCAAAAAAGATTCAGATGATGACGCTGAATTTGTTGCATCCCTTGCCAAAAAGCTTGATCTGCCCTGTTATATTAAGAAAAAGGATGTTCGCAAATATCAGAAACAGCACAAACTTTCTCTGGAAGAAGCAGCCAGACGTGTCCGCTATGCTTTTTATGATCAGGTCGCGGAAAAAAACGGATTCAACAAAATTGCCATCGGCCATCATGCTGATGACAATGCGGAACTTGTATTGATGTATTTGCTTCGAGGAAGCGGTCCGCTTGGTATTGGCGGGATACCTGCCGTGAGAAACTGCAAAAATGACAACAGGCAGATTATTCGGCCTATGATAAGTGTGAAAAGATCCGAAATTATTGATTTTTTAAGAGCAAAAGAATTAAGGTATGTTTCCGATAAATCCAATAATGATATGAGATTTCTTAGAAATAGAGTGCGTCATCAATTAATTCCTTTGCTAAAGGGATCGTACAACCCAAGGGTAGTCGAAACCCTTAACCGCCTTTCTTTAATTATAAGATGTGAAGAAAAATGGATTGAAAGTAATATAAATTCAATATTCAAAAAACTTACCATATCCATACGGAATGACAAGATTATTCTTTCAGCAACAGGAATTGACGAAATAGATCCGGCAGTGCAAAGAAGGGTAATAAGAAAAGCAATTGCCGAGGTAAAAGGGGATTTAAGGCGCATTACATTTTCTCATATAGACTCGGCGATTAGTCTTTTGAAAAGCGGACGGACCATTGCCAGTATCGATCTTCCCGACCGTATCAGGGTTGAGCGGAACAAAGATCTTCTCTGCTTTTCAAAAGAAAAAAAGAGGTTGCGGGACCTTAATACAAAAGCCGGTGATATTGAACCGGTTTGTTTTAAATACAGTATTGTAAAACCGCGCTCTAAGCCTGAATCAGTATATATAAAAGAGATGAATCTAACTCTGAAATTTTCTAATATAAATATCGAAAACCTGCCTGATATTCATTGCGCTGGACAGAATATTGCTTTTTTTGATATGGCTGATATTGTTTTTCCTTTAATTCTCAGGCCATTCAGGTCTGGTGATTATTTCCAGCCGCTTGGCATGTCAGGCGCTCAAAAGGTAAAAAATTTTTTTATAAACAACAAAATCCCGAGGCCCAAACGATTAAGATATCCGATCCTGCTCAGTAAGGAGAAAATAATCTGGATTATTGGCCTGAGAATCGATGACTCAGTTAAGATTAAACCATCAACAAGAATTGTTCTAAAGGCCGAGCTTATACTTGCCTAATTAATAATAATGATTAATATTTATGATCGGTTTACAGTTAACGGTTGATCAAAGCATAAAAGCAATCAGTAAAAAAACCGTGAACCGACAACCGTGAACCGACAACCGTGAATGGAGGTATTATCTTTTGAACCAATTTTATAAAAATCTCGCTTTATGGATAGTCGTCACCTTGATGATGATAATGCTATATAATCTTTTCAGCCAGCAACGCGTACCTCAAGTTAATATCAATTACACTGATTTTCTTGCCATGGTAGAAAGTGAAAAGGTGGCTGATGTGATCATACAGGGTCAGGAGCTTCTGGTTACCGATACAAGCCGCAATCGTTTCAAGGTATTTGCGCCCCAGGATGCCGATCTTATCAAGATTCTCAGGCAAAAGGGTGTATCTATCAACGCAAAACCTCAAGCCGAGTCGCCATGGTATGTATCCATTCTTGTTTCATGGCTTCCAATGATTGTTCTCATAGGGGTATGGATATTTTTTATGCGTCAAATGCAGTCCGGAGGCGGTAAGGCACTTTCATTCGGCAAGAGCCGCGCGCGACTGCAATCCGACCAGTCAAAAAAAGTAACATTTGACGATGTTGCGGGAATCGACGAAGCAAAGGAAGAGCTTGGTGAAATTATTGACTTCCTGAAAGAGCCTAAAAAGTTTACACGTCTTGGAGGACGGATACCCAAAGGGGTTCTTTTGATGGGGCCTCCAGGCACAGGAAAAACTCTTCTTGCACGCGCGATTGCAGGCGAAGCAGGGGTTCCCTTCTTTAGCATCAGCGGCTCAGATTTTGTAGAAATGTTTGTCGGCGTAGGAGCATCACGTGTAAGAGACCTTTTTGTTCAAGGCAAAAAAAACGCTCCGTGTATTATATTCATCGATGAACTCGATGCTGTAGGAAGGCATAGAGGAGCCGGTCTCGGAGGGGGACATGACGAAAGGGAACAGACATTAAACCAGCTTCTTGTTGAAATGGATGGATTTGAATCAAATGAAGGTGTTATTCTTATATCCGCAACAAACCGTCCTGATGTGCTTGATCCTGCTCTTCTGCGTCCCGGCCGTTTTGACCGCCAGGTGGTTGTTCCGCTTCCTGACATAAGGGGCCGTGAAGAAATTCTTAATGTTCACATGAAAAAAACGCCTATTGCGACTGATGTGGATTCACTGGTTTTGGCAAAGGGAACGCCGGGTTTTTCCGGCGCGGACCTGGAAAATCTGGTTAATGAAGCAGCTCTTCTTGGCGCCAAAAGAAACAAAGAAAAAATTGATATGTCCGACCTGGAAGATGCAAAGGATAAAGTTTACATGGGGCTGGAGCGCAAGTCAAAAGTCGTCAGGGAAGAGGATAGAAAAATAACAGCATATCACGAAGGAGGACATGCCCTTGTTGCCCGTTTGTTGCCCAATACAGATCCAATTAATAAAATAACCATTATACCAAGAGGCCGGACAGCCGGTGTTACATGGTTCTTGCCTGAAGAAAGGGATTTCAGATTTAAAGATCAGCTTGAAAATGAGCTTTCAGTTGCCTTTGGAGGCAGGGCAGCCGAAGAAATCGTTTTTAACAGAATCACCACCGGTGCGGCAAATGACATCAAACAGGCAACTAAACTTGCCCAGCGTATGGTGCGTTCCTGGGGTATGAGTAAAAAGCTCGGCCCTCTTTCTTATGCAAAGGATGAAGAACAGATTTTTCTTGGCCGTGAAATATCTCAGCACAGGGATTACTCTGAAGAAACAGCAAAACAAATAGATGAGGAAATAAATTCTTTTATCAAGAAAGCATACACACAGGCTGAAAATGTATTAAAGGAACATATAGACATTCTTCATAAACTTGCGCTGCTTCTTCTTGAAAAAGAGACCGTCAAAGGGAAAGAGCTTGATGAACTTATACACTCCATGAAACCGGATTTTAAGTTGCCGCCCAAAGAGTCTGAAGATAAAAAAAATGAAAAAGCATAATTTTTTGTGGGGCAGGCACTCTTTATGTTTTAGCACTCGCACCTTGATAATGGGTATTTTAAATGTAACTCCGGATTCATTTTCTGACGGGGGTAATTTTTTTTCAACCACTGCTGCTTTTGCTCATGGGAAAAAACTTGTTGAAGACGGGGCAGACATAATTGATGTTGGAGGTGAATCTTCCCGCCCTTTTTCAGAAGCGGTTTCTGTTGAGGAGGAGTGCAGGCGCGTTCTTCCTGTAATAAAAAAATTGGCAAAACATATTTCAATACCGATTTCCATTGATACGACAAAGTCGGAAGTGGCAAGACAGGCTATTTTAGCCGGCGCTTCCATAATAAATGATATAAGTGCTTTGCGTACTGACAATAAAATGGCGGCTGTTGCTGCTGAATACAGGGTGCCGGTCATTTTGATGCATATGAAGGGAACCCCTGAAACAATGCAGTTAAAACCGTTTTATAATGATATTATCAGTGAAATTAAAGAGTTTTTTGAAAATGCGATCATCATGGCTGAAAAAAACGGGATTTCAAGATCAAAAATAATTATCGATCCTGGAATCGGTTTCGGCAAGACAGTTGAACACAACCTTCTTTTAATTAATCATCTACATGAATTTACAAGCCTGGATACGCCTATTCTTATAGGACCTTCAAGAAAATCATTTATTACAAATATCCTTTTTAACAATCCAGCCGGGGATATCAAGAATGATATGCCTGCGCTGGAAACCGGCACCCAGGCAGCGGTTGCTGCTGCAGTTTTACATGGAGCCAATATTGTGCGTGTCCATGATGTTGCCGGAACATATAAGACAATAAAAATTGTTGATGCTATTAAAAATGCATAAACTTATTTTTTTATCGCACCGCAGAGCCGCAGAGGACGCAAAGAAGTCTCTTTTTTTTAAATGGATATTTAATATATGCTTTTAGTTATAGATATTGGAAATACAAACATTGTAATGGGTGTTTATGATGGCGCTCATCTTCTAAAAGACTGGCGGATTCGCTCAGAAAGAAATATTACGGAAGATGAGTTCAACATTCTTGTATCTAATCTTTTTGCGGGAAGCAATATTGACATTAATAAAATAGATAAAACAATAATCTCCTGCGTGGTTCCACCAATAGCGGCTATTCTGGATTCATTCTGCAATAAATATTTAGGACATATTCCATACTGGGTAGATGCATCGGTTGCTGGAATGCCGATTCTTTACAGCAATCCAGCAGAGGTTGGTGCAGACAGGATTGTAAATGCTGTTGCAGGTTTTCACAAATATAAAACCAGCCTTATTATAGTGGATTTCGGCACAGCCACAACTTTTGATGCCATTTCGACAAGGGGTGAATATCTTGGCGGTGCAATCAGTCCCGGAATTATAATTTCTGCTGAGGCTCTGTTTGAAAAAACATCCAAACTGCCCAGAGTGGAAATTTTTAAGCCTCCTGAAAAAGTAATCGGTAAAGATACCGCGAGCAGCATGAAATCCGGCATTATTTATGGATATGCCGGCCTTGTAGATGGAATTGTCAGGCGGATGAAAACAGAGATCGGAAACAACCCCCAAATAATTGCTACAGGAGGGCTGGCCAAAATCATGGCCGAAGTTTGCGAGAGCATAGACCTGGTAGATACTTCCCTGACTTTGGAAGGATTGCGCATTATCTATGAAAAAATAAGAAACACTCAATAAAGCTTCCCATCTGATTATGAGACCAGGATGCTTTTTGCAAAGCCCTTATTATACCTTGCCGGTTTTAATAAGGGCATCCTTGAAAACGCGGTAAAAAGCCGCACTGTCGGACCGTCCGCTTTTAATAATTTTTTCTATTTCACCTATGTTTTTCGTATTGACAACAATGTTGACGCTCTTGTTAAAGGCTGCCATGTTATCCATTGTGCGGAATCGACCGGTAACAAGAACCACAAAGATTTTCCGTCGTATGGCCATGGAAAGCCGTTCCAGATATTTCATAACATTATTCTCGTCAGGATTTATGGAGCTAAACCCTTCATTTAATACAACCAGATCAAAGACATAAAAACGCATCTGTTTGAGGGCATCTCTATCAGATCCCGGTTCAGTAACATTATATCCCATGTTTTCCAGGGCTGATCTGATTTTGCCTCTAACAGCCGAATCAGGCTCACATAAAAGGGCTGTCTCTGCTCCCTCTTCCAGGAAATCAAAAGGTTTTTCCGAAGCATCATAAGCGCCGGAGTCTATTTCATCGATAATGGTCTTTTTTGCGCCAGGCTCTGCTGCGGCTGATGGCTGAGGTTTCTCTTCAAATGATGGAGAAAGGCCCTGGCGCATGTCAATGGAAATTTTGCTTTTGCATTTTGGACATGAAAGTGTGAAAAGCTGACTTTCGGGGACCTTTTCGTCCGGAATTTTAAATCTGCTTTTGCATTCTTTACAAACAACATCCATTATTATTTCCTCATTTTTCCGTAATTATTGTCAACCTGCAGGTCTTCGATATCTGTGGTAGCCTCCCCGCGACCGCTTTTGACCAAGTCGATTCCACGGCCCACAATTCCTTTGCGGGAAGCATATGCCATAGCTGTCTCTTCGGTGACCAGCCCTTTTTCATACAGTTCCACGATATAGTCATCAAAGGTTATCATGCCAAAGGCCTTTCCAGCGCCGATTATTTCATAAAAGGTTTTACCCTCTGATTCACCCTGCAGGATCGTATCCTTTATACGCAGGTTGGTCCCCATGATTTCAAAGGCAGCCACACGGCCCCCGCCAACCATGGGAAGAAGTCTCTGGCATACGATCCAGCGTACAGTATCGGCAAGCCGTATGCGAATCTGGTTTTCATCTTCTGTATTGAACATGCCAAGGATACGGTTGATTGTCTGACCGGCATCCACGGTATGAAGAGTGCTTAATACCAAATGGCCTGTTTCAGCAGCGCTAAGCCCGATTTCGACTGTTTCTCTGTCACGCATTTCGCCGACCAGAATTACCTTTGGAGCCTGGCGAAGGGCAGCCCTGAGACCGCTGGCAAATGTGTCAAAATCATTGCCCATCTCCCGCTGGTTGAAGGTGGACTTTTTTTGCGGATGCTGATATTCTACGGGGTCTTCAAGGGTCACAACATGAACTGATTTGGTTTCATTAATCTCATTGAGAATCGCTGCAAGGGAGGTTGTTTTACCAGAGCCTGTCGCGCCTGTAACCAGGATAATTCCATTTTTCTCCAGGGCCATCTTTTCAAATGCCCCGGGAAGCTTCAGCTCCTGACGTGTGGGAATCTTAGATTCCAGTTTTCGCAGAATAATCGAATAATTACTCATCTGAGAAAAAATATTTACCCTGAAACGTACCTTGCCGGAAAGTTCGTATGACAAATCGCACGAACCTTCCCTTAGAAGTGTTTCAGTAAGACGATGATCCTGATTAATCAGATTAAGAGCAAAGATTTCAGTTTGAAATGGTGTGAGCTTGTGAAAAGGAGGATCTATTTCAACAGGGATAAGCTCGCCGGAACTTTCTACCTGAAACGATTTGCCGGCAGTTATATTAAGATCGGAAATATTATTACCAGCCTCAAGCATCTTTGCTAATATGTAATCAACTTCCTGCTTTCTCATGATATAATCTCCGGTTACAATATTATAAGCAAACCCTATATTATGCTTCAGTAAAATCTACCGGCGGAGTCTTTAAAAGGGGTCTGAATCCGGCCTTATCATTCGCTTTTATATAAGCTTCGTCAGCGCTTATCCACCCCTTTTTATACAGTTCCATAATAGCATCATCCAAAAGCTGCATGCCATATTTCCTGCCGGTCTGAATCATCGAAGGTATTTGATAGGTTTTTCCTTCTCTAATAAGATTCCGAACAGCCGGGGTTGCTATCAGTATTTCCAGCGCGGGGCAACGCCCTTTTTTATCAATCCTTTTAAACAACACCTGTGCTATTACAGCTCTTAATCCATCAGATAGTGTTGAACGTATCTGCGGCTGTTGCTCGGACGGAAAAACCTCTACAACACGATTAACCGTCTTGGCAGCGCTGGATGTATGAAGAGTGCCAAAAACAAGATGCCCTGTAGATGCGGCTTCTACGGCAAGTGATATTGTTTCCAGGTCTCTTAATTCACCGACCAGAATAATATCCGGATCCTCGCGCAAAGCGCCTCGCAGGGCAGCGCTGAATGTTTTTGTATGAAGGCCCACTTCACGATGGTTAACTATACAGCTCTGGCTTTTATGAACAAATTCAATAGGGTCTTCGACGGTGATTATATGATCCTTGCGTGTTCTGTTTGCCTCATCAATTATTGCCGCAAGTGTTGTCGACTTGCCGCTTCCGGTCGGCCCTGTCACCAGAACCAGACCTCTTGGAAGTGAAGCCAGCTTTGTTATAACAGGAGGAAGACCAAGCTGCTCGGCTGTCATTATATCTGCCGGAATTTCTCTGAAAACAGCGGCAGCGCCATATTTTTGCATAAAGAAATTTGCCCTGTACCTTGCAAGCCCGGGTATTTCATATCCAAAATCAACATCCCCTGTTTCCTCGAAGACCTTTACCTTGTCCTCCGGAGCGATTTCATAAAGCATGGCTTTAAGCTCATCATTGTCAAGCACCTTATACTTGACCCTCTCCATATCGCCTCTTATTCTGAGAATAGGCGGCTGCCCTGATACAAGATGAAGATCTGAAGCGCCCTGGTCATGCATCAATTTAAAAAAAGCATCTATTTTTGCCATTTGCTGTTCCTATGTCCGGTGCTGTATAAATTTCAATTTTGTATCTTCCTTATCCATAGCCTTCATGCCCTCATTGCCGATTTCAAGAAGCTTACTATGCGATTCAATTATTGAACGGATCTGAACTTCGATTTGTATCCGCTGTCGTTTCAATTCTGTGATATCATCATGCAACTGGGCGAGTCTTTTATGAGCTCCGTTTAAAATTTTTTCCGCTTTTACTTCGGCGTCGGCAACAATTAATTCAGCCGATTTTCGAGCATTTTCATTCATCTGATCCAATACTTTTTGGGTGTTGAGCATGGCACGCTTGAATATTTCTTCACGTTCTTTATATCCCTGGCTTTCAAGCTTTATTCTTTGAATCTCATCTTGTGCGTTCTTATTTTCCTGCTGTAATAATTCAAATGTATCGGCCAATTGTTCAAGGAATTTATCAACCTCTTTGACGTCAAATCCTCTGAATCTTACTTTAAACTGTTGCTGTTGAATTTCAATCGGCATGATTTTCATGACATATAACCTGCCTTTTTAATTAATTATAACAAGGTTGCAGACAATCTGAACAGGCTGCTGACAATAAAGGTGCGGAGAAAAATAATTACCAAAAAAACAATAATCGGAGAAAGATCAATGCCGATGAAGTTAACGGGAATAAATCGGCGTATGCGATATAGAACCGGTTCCGTAGCATTATGAATAAAACGCACAATAGGATTGTAGGGATCAGGATTAACCCAGGACAAGACAGCCCGTGCAACAACAATCCACATAAAACAAAGCAAAACAATATCAATGATCTTTGCCGCAGCCATAAAAAGATAACCGATTATAAACATAAAAAACCTTATATTTTAATTTTTTTGTTCCAGCCAATGGTTATGATTATAAATAATTTGACTCTGTTTAATACAAAAACTAAATATTTCTAAATGATAAGTCAAGATGTTTCAAGCAAAATCATTGACATCCCATATATCCAACCTCTATTTAATGGTTCAGAGGTTCATACTGTATCCATTGGGATGCGGAAAAACACTAAGCAATTAACCTTGAACTTTATATATATGGAGGCGGCATGACTGCACTTAACAAGAAAATCGGTTTTATCGGGGCCGGCAATATGGGAAAAGCCTTTGTCGGGGCTATTATAAAATCTAATATATTATCCCCTTCAATGATATATGTCAGCGATATAAATAAAGATAGCCTGAAAGTTTTGCGTTCATCTTACGGCATATCTGTTTTAAGCGACAATGTTAAACTCTTTTCAATATGTGATATTATTGTGCTTGCCGTAAAACCACAGCATATAGAGCAGGTGCTCTCTCAAATTGCCGGGCAAAAGGGGTATAAAATTCATAACCAAAAACTGGTTGTTTCCATTGCAGCAGGAATCCCCCTGCGAAAAATTGAAGATATTCTTTATACACCGCTTGATGAAAAATCCAGGATTAAGCTTCCTGTAATACGGGTGATGCCGAATACCCCCGCTCTTGTTTTAGCCGGAATAGCCGGAATGAGCGCAAACATACACGCTTCAAAAGATGATGTCAACATCGTCAAGTCCATCCTTAAAGCAATGGGCAAAGTAATCGAATTTAATGAAGAAGATCTTGATGCTGTGACCGCCTTGTCAGGTTCCGGACCGGCCTATGTTTTTTATTTTATAGAATCTATGATCGAAGGAGGTATCTGTGTTGGTCTTGAACCGAATGATGCTGCGACACTGACTATTGCAACCTTAAAAGGGGCTGTTAAGCTCATGGAGGAGATGAATGAATCCCCTGAACTTCTTCGCCGGAAAGTAACCTCTCCGGGCGGCACAACTGAAGCAGCCTTCAAGGTGCTGGACAAAAATCAGGTTAAACAAAGCATAATCGAGGCAATAGCCGCGGCAGCCAACCGCTCAAAGGAGCTTAGCTCCGGCAGCACCGGAATACTTTAAAAACTCTTTCCTGCTGATGCCGGCCGGCAGCTTATTTTTTTCTCCTTCGAGAATCCGGCCCTATCTCTTTTCATGACTGTCCTTTAGCAGATTAACTATGTCACCCTGTTTACCTGATGTCATTATTTGAACTAATTTTCACCAAATTTGGATTTGAGCAACAGTCAGTCAAACTTTGACACCATGGTTGTTCAAACAAATAAAAAAGAAACGCCTAAATTCAACCCCCCCTTTATGCACTATTTTGCATGATCAAATGGTTATTCTGGGATTCCGTCAATCTGCATGGGAATCAGGTAGCTCTTCTTAATGGCTAAGGCTTGCAGTTCATTCAAACAGGAGGAAAAAACTTTTATTAAATAGTTAATTTTTTAAAGCTTATTACAGGTTAAGGCATTCCCTTGCCTTGAAAAAAGTGCGCTTTTTAAAAACGCACTTCCTACCCCTTGTTCAAAAAAAGATATTTCCTTATATACAGAATATGCAGATACACCGGGCTTGTTCAACAACCGGATAAGATCGTGATTCGCTTCGCTCTCACAATCTATCCTTATTCGTTAACGCTATTTTGTCCAGAGCTTGTAGGCTGCCCCCGCTTTCGCTGGGACTGTGGTTGGGTCGATTAGTTCAACAATATTCTTAAATCTATTCTTGCAGACGGCATACTGCTTAATTCGTCCTGCCGCGATTGTCTTTGTTGCTGGTAAACTGAGCATGATTCCAACTTCACCTGGCGAGAATCCTTTGATCATTTTTTGATAGTAGGGGACGGCGGCGTTTGAAACACCATACGGATTTCCAATAGCACATGTTACTACCGTTGTAACAAGTTCCTCTTTTACAGTATCCGGGACCGCAGCCTGTCGCGAGAGTTGCAGCAACCTTTCAGCAAATGGTGGCTCGTTGTAAAAGTTGTCAAATGCTTGATGGACAGCCATTAGACGTTTCGAGGCATTCGACAATAATGAATGAACTTCATGCTCACCAAGAAGAGCAAGCATTCCAAGTTTTTCAAAGAACTGCTGAGATGCTTTATGACGCTTCTCGTCACCCTTCGCGATATAGTCGTGATGCCTATTTATTAAGTCAGACTTTGCTTTTGGCGTAAAGTGCGGTGAAAATTCTGCGGCGATAGACAATGAATTCACTCGTGCTTCTTCATTGCTATTTGGGTCACTGAATATTCCATGCAAAGAGCCGAAAAGTAAGTATTGTTGTGCTTCATGGGTTTTCCCAATTCTATGCACCCATTGATTTTTCTGCTCAACCGAGAACTTTCCACCCTTAATTGCGACCATGAAGGCCGCGATGTCAACGCCTACCGGGTTATGTTCATTCCCGAGTGCGTACTTTGCACAGCGGTTAGCAAAGCCGATGAACTCATGATCATCAATTTTTCCGACTACCGGATGCGCGGCCGAAAAATTATTCCGAATATCTCGACAATGATCGAGAAAAAAATAGCCGTCTTCGGTGATGAGGTTTAGTTTTAAACACAGGCTTAGAAGTTCTGAATCCTTTAGATCAAGTAGTGCTTGATCGTCGAAATTTGATTTTCCAGTGATTTGCTCAACAACATTTAAACCGAATCTCTTAACCTTTTCCCTCAGTTCAATAATTGATGAATTCCAGATGTAATTAATCGCACTATCAAATAGGCCTGACGCGACCGCAACGCACATTCGAGCCATTCCTTCGTTGCGCAGTGCTGGAGGGATCTTATTCAACACACCGGGAAGATTGTTCCATGCTGTTTCGATCTCACCAGCAGAAGCAAGAATGTCGCGTGGTACACCAAGCGCTGTGGTCAGTTTATCGAGAGCCGGCATGGTATTCCCAATTATCGCAGGCAATTTTACATCTGGCATTCAGATACTCCTTTTCGCGTAATTTGTACTTAAAGCGCTAACGACGCAAATCAGCCGGAGCGTTAGCGATCGGCTGTATTGCCTGGTTGGCGATTATCATTTTTGATAAAACCACCGAAGAAACCTTTCACTAGCAGGGCCAGGCCATTGCTTTCTTTTTGGCACAGGTTCTTTGCCCCACCCAACTGCATACGTAAAAAGCTTTGTCTCCGCTGCTACAAAAGCCTCTTTGTCGCTTGGTGAGTCCTCACCTAAGTAACACTCTGGCCTATCGCGTTCTCCGGTGAGCCAGCCTGCTTGTAGAATTGCAGTACGACAATCCTCGCATCTTAGTATTGCCAAGAAAAGGGCACTAACAGTTCTAACCGCTGTATGTAATGTTGCTTCAGTCCTGTTTTGTAAACGGTCATGCTTAATACTGTTGTAGGCAGTCCACCAATCAAGAAAGGCCTGGTCATCTTTCGTTTTATATTGTCCCGTTTTGGACCACCCTTTGTATGGATATTTCATTACAGGTTCTTCGGCCCAAAAAACTACCCACCTCGGCTCCATATATTCACCATAATATTTGAAATAATCGAGCATCTTAAGATCATTCCTTTTTTTGGCGTTTTGTACACAGGATGATTGCCAGGATTGCGCGCGCCATAAGGAGTCGAGGAGACTGCATGCTTCTAAAATGACTGTCACAAGGTAATCAGACCAAACTTGCTTATGGGTTTCGCAATATGGAACAACCTGAAGGACACGGTGAAGCGAATCCTCAATCCGTTGATATGTATTCAATACTGTTTCTGCAGGAATCTTTTCTGTCATATCACTTTATTCGCTCGCCAACGCCCGCCATCACCAGTGGGCAGGGAAAACAGGTCTTTGTAAATAGCAAGTAAACATAAAAACTGGTAAAAAACTCAAACCGCACGACCCTGCCCATCTGAGTGAATGGCGTTGTTATATGCTATGTATTTGGGTAGTTATGCGTCTGGTTCTAAGCTTCAGATTGGTCTTCGCTATCACTGATTGATTCAGTTGCCTCAAATTCATCTTTTGATTGTTGTTCACGCGTTCTCTTCCAACCCTCTAATATTGCCGGGCATAATTTCCCAAAATGAACTTTGATTTTTTTCCAATCACTATTTGACTTAACCCAAATTTCACAACTCCCATCCTTTTTCGGAATCATGCTATTATGAATACTATCTTTAAAGTCAGATAAGCTTGAAGAAGCAGCCTTCAATGCCCGCTCATGCAAATAAATCTGAACACAGCCCGGCTTCCCCTGATAAACATACAGGGCAACATAAACTCTATTTGATTGATTACCGGTGTCCGTCAACTCCGGCAAAGAATAAGAATACCCACCTGGGTTTGGCCATTCATAGGCAGCAGGAAATTGATTCCGGAAAAATGAGGCTATATTGTAATAATATTCTTCTAATCTAAGTTCCTGGACATTATGTTTCAACTTTTCGAGATTGCTCTTTTTAGTGTAGATAGTAGAAGGAAGTTGGGGCCTTGACTGGACATCTACTTGCCGTGCCAAAAAGACTTCATCACCTTTCCTGAACCCATGAAAGGTTATCAAAGAAATATCGAGATCACCTTCAGACATGAAAGAAACCATTCTTTTTGTTTTTTCATCCGCGCCTAAGCCAACTAAAACCATTCTTGGTCTTTGAACTTCTGTGAAATTTCTTCCAAACTGTTCTTGGTACCAGATAAGAAAATTTTCAATTTTTTCGATACCTAAATTTCCAGAGCGAGGAGAAATGTGTTCTGATAATTCTTTAGGTTCAAGTGAGGCTAAGTATGAAGAATAATCTACTATTTGAGCTACGGCTTCTCTTGTAAGGGTGCCTCGTTTTAGTTCGAAAACGACCAATTGACCATCACCATCTACACCAAGTAAATCTAAGGGGCCGCCAGCAGTATCAGTTTGACGACCAATAAGCTTTAAATCTTTCATCAATAAATTTGGACAGCGGGTAATTACTTCCTCGAGTTGGTTCTCCGTTTCAGTTTCCTTGACATTCTGAATGCGTTCAACATTAAGCTCTTGGGAATTGCTCCCAACTATTTTCCATAGCCTTGTTTCGTCCATATGGCCTCCAAGTTTTGTAAATATAACCGGTTTTAAAATGCGCCAGCATTTTAAAATCCGTGTTCATGCCATTGTTATGTGCAGGTTTCCAACAATCAAAATATTCTAAAACGAAGTATATTTAACATCATTGATTGTCGCCTTTAATCTTTTTTGGGCTATATTCAAATACGCTATCTCATTATCAATACCAACAAATTTTCGATTTAGTTTTTTACACACAACTCCCGTTGTGCCACTCCCGCAAAAGGGATCGAATACTAAATCGTTAATATTACTGGATGCTATTATAGCTCTTTTAACAACTTCTTCCGGCTTTTGTGTTGGATGTTTTCCAAAAAGTTTTTCAGACTTATCAGCTGATGGCATTTCCCAGATATCTCTCCATACAGATTTCATTGGTTTCCCATTTGAGATAGTTTTGAGCATATCATAATTAAAAGTATGTTTTGAATGCTTTGTTTTTGATGCCCAAATAAGATGCTCAGAAGCATGAGTAAAATATTTTTGGGTTAAATTTGGAGGAGGGTCTTGCTTTTCCCAGACGATATTGTTTAATATTTTAAAGTCTAACTCCTGCAAGGCAAAGCCAACTGAGAATATATTATGAAATGTACCACAAACCCAAATTGTACCATTTGCTTTCAGAATTCGCTTAATTTCTATCAACCATTTTTTATTGAAATTATGAACAGATTCAATGCTGCGTGATTTATCCCACTTCCCCTTATTTACACATACCCTTTTCCCACTGCGACACGTTATACCGCCGGATGATAAAAAATAGGGCGGATCTGCAAAGATCAGATCGACACAATTGTCTGGTATATGTGGGAAAAATGAGAATGTATCTAAATTATATAATTTAATTTTATTCGCAACATCATAATAAAATGGCGCAAGACTGCTTTCAGCAATTTCAAACCGTTGATCAAAATCAAATATGTTTAAATCATTGGCAATATAATATCTCATAAAATATTGTCATAACCTCTGCAAAGGTCGAATATAGTTGCTTCCCCGTTTTAAAACCTTCTTTTTATGTTTCATCTTTCACCCGGCCTTAACTTTTTCAAACGGTATGACTTTCCCTGTTTGAGAGTGATTTGAATATGTTGCCCAATCTGGAGTATATTCTTCAGATTGATTACCCCAAGTAATCCATCCTTTTTTTGTTCCTCTTCCAAAAAGTTCTAAATATGGACCCCAACTGCAAGATTCGATTATATCGTACTGTTCATCTGGTTTCCGGCTATGTTCTCTTTTGCGCGATGATATAATATTTTCCTGACTTCTTCCTGGTTGTAAAGTTCTAATATTTTTCCCGCGAACACCAAACAAAATCATTTCCGTCACATTCCTGAAATAAAATCCAACCCCTCTCCTGTCAGGACCACCATCCTTCCTTATTTTATACCAGATCAGATTTGTTTTATATTTAAATCCCCAGTTTTCCATTACTTGCATACCTTCTGCCAAGAGTGCATTTGGAACCCACAAATAAAGATGTGCTCTTTCTTCAGCAATTGCTTCTACAGGCAGGTCTTTTATTTCTTGTAATTTCATTGTTGAATAACGTGATAACCGTTTATGTTCTGGGGCCATTTTACCTGTACGGTTCTGAAACTGCCAAGGTGGATCTGCAAGTATTGTAGAAAACTTTCTTTTACCAATAAAATGTAATAAATCATCTGACGCATTCATAATTACATATCCTCCACATAAAGAGATTTTGAAATTCCAAAAACCACAATAGGGCAGCCAGCACCACTGCCACCTTCAATTCTCGGAAGCAGTTTGCCCATATGCGTTGTAGAAGCTCCATAAGATGAGCCTCTCCCCAAATCATTAAAAATGTTTTGAAGGTTATCACAGCGTGTTATAATCACACCAACACTAATTGCACGAAGATCAAAAAGCAGTCTAAAATTATTTAAATCTCTATCATAGAAGGGATCTTTGTTATTCCATTCAATTTCCAATGCAACTCTATTTTTAAAACAATCTATTTTATGAGTTGGGGTATCCATTGTATGATCATCAACAGTTACTTTGGTTGCGAATTCTTTTTCAATCCAACCTTTATTGTAAAGATAGCCATCGATAAATCCAGAAACCTTCGATTTCCTTCCACCAGGAGTTGTTATCCAACTCTTTTTTAAACGAAAAGCCTCTAAGACGGATATTATGTCATTCCATTCATCTGTAAAATCTTCCTTTAAAATGGCACAGGCATGTTTCCATTCATGCGCCTCATAATTTTCTCTAATAAAGTCAGAAAGTAATTCTATACCCATATCTTCTCCACGATAGCTACACATAAGGGTAACCAGCGGCACTACTGAACATGTCCGCTAAGCCGCCGCACTTCTCGCCGTCTGGTTGACACTGTTGTTATACGTTTGCTATTCATTACCAGCAAATTGACCAAAAATCTCTATTATCTCTCTGAAAGGGTTCGAGCTCATGCCTTCAGCTTTTTGAATATAAAGAGTTTTCAGGCGCCCCTCCGGCATTTTTGCTTTACTACAAAAGGTTTTGAAAATTGGCTTTCCTGGAATATCCCTTTTCCAAAACTCGTCGTTTTTTTTCATTGACCTTTCAAGTTTTTCATATACAGACGTACAGGATTTTGACACTTGTTCGGCGTTCAAGGCAGTTGTAATCCGATCAATCTCAAATCTACACCTGTTGGCAAATTCCTCAGCCATATTTTCCTTGGTCTGTCTTTGGCAACCCTTCAACATGATATCAATGTTTCCTGCTGTCCTACGTTTTTCGCCAGCAAGGGTTAGCGCCACAGCATAAGGCAAATGATCACGCGCTATTTCCAAAAGAACGGCTGAAATCTCTGCTGGATCACACAACCAGGAGTCATCGGGCTCCATGTTTCTGAATACTTCGGCTAAAACTTTTTCATCTAAGAAGTAGTTTTCCAAATGGTATCTTGAAAGAAACCGAAACCGTCCTGGTGCTTTAGCCTCGAGACTTGCCCCATCGGAAACTGCGTCGCGATCTGCCAGCATATAAAAATCAATGCCCCAAATCGAACGGTTAAGTACCGTTTCGGCAATCTGATCAAATGCACTCAGATTTCCCTTTCCGCCGCTTGGCAAAAGAACAAGATTTGGGTACCTATTTTTTAATAGATGAACATAGGTCTGTTTATCAAGACTTGCGTCAGTTCCTTCAATTAGCACAATCTTTTTACCTAATGAAACTACTCCAACAGAGTGACCCAGGCGGTTGAGTGCCTCAGTTGATTCATCGTCTGGCTTTAACACGACAGCTTGATTAGAGCCGTCGCCTCGGGGGGGAGTTAAGAAAACGACTGTATCTTCTAATGAAGAAGATATTATGTCTGGAGAGTGGGAACAAAGAAAAAACTGATTGTTTTTGCCAATGCTTTTTAGCGTACTGATGAGCTTAGATGAAAGCTCTGGATGCAGATGTAATTCTGGTTCGTCAAAAAATATTATGCAATCAGACGGGCACCTAAGTAAGAAATCAAACGTGACATTCAAGACTTCTCGCTCACCAGCACTTAACGCATTGATATTATATTCATTATTATTGAGACGAAATCGTAGAGTGTTGGCCTGTAAATCAGCCCTAACTAGTTCTTTAGGGCCAAGTAGCTTGAAAAATGCTTCTCTGAAAGGATCGAGGGGGTCAGTAAATTCGAGGTTCATAGAGGCATGGCCCTGTTGCCTAAGGGTTATTGCTCTATTTGCAATCGATGTTTTTTGATTTTGAATCTTCCTAAAAATAGAGTGTAGTGTATCTTGAAAACGTCCAGCTAATCCGCCATAGGTAAGGTTCCAGGATACTTTCTCTTCAAATGGATCTGGCATCTCCCATTGGTATGCGAGCGGTTGGATCTTCTGAATAGTGCGGTTGCTTTCGTAATAAAGAATGCTACTAATAAAATTTCGGCGACTGCGATTCTGTTGAAGTGTCTTTTTAAGGAGTTGTGCGTCTTGGGCATTGCTGGTATCCAATATTTTTTTCCCCCAGTCCTCTGCTTCGGATTTTACTGTGGCCTCGATTGCAAATTTAACCGAATTACCAGTTAGATTTTGGAAATAGGCTATAAATGCTGAAACGAGTCGTGTTTTTCCACTGCCGTTGGGACCAGCAATAACGACCAGGTCGGAAAGATTATCGACATTGAAAAGCACTACCGGCAGGGTATCTTGTGCGTACAGCTCCTTTATCCGCATATGTTCTCCTTCCTTACGTATAACAATGTCATGACTGACAGGCGAAACAGTGTAAAACTGATCAATGGAATATAGACCTTTAATTTTCTGAGCAACTTAAAAAAGAGCCCAGCTATAGCCTGTTCAAGTCCATGAACTGGTTATGTCCTGTTTTTATCTAAATTTATCGAAACTGATAGGAAATCGAATTTCCTTGAGTTTGGGGACATCCTACATTTCCACATTTGGGCTTAAGGATCGATGAGATTGTAGCCCTTTTATTGTACTATTGTCTCCCCTCGCTTTACCAACTGACTCACCCCGGCCAATGAGAGATTCAATCGCCTTACTATTTGAGCCATACTAATACAAAGGTCTCTTACCACCCAATAACATAGTAGACTTCTTGCCGCAACCCGTAACCATCATTTCAAAACAATTGGGGTCGGGCCACAGTAACCAACTATAATAACTGCAAAAGAACCCCAAAATAGCCCCTATAATCGTCTTAAATGGCTCTTTTTGGCCCCCCCCCCCAAAGGGCCGTTTAAGCTAAATAATATTTCAACAAAATCTTAAACTTTTCTTCTTAAAAGTTTGTTTTAGGCCCCCAAAATGCCCTTCTAATGCATTATTTGACGCATTTTTTAAATGTTTAATCTATTATATCAAGATGTTCCTGTGGCCCGACCCCCATTCTAACCTCTAACCGGTCACAATTTGTGACCAGTTCCTGTTTTTTTTCTTTGGTCAGTCTGAACATGAAATCCGGCGGAAACCTCTGTTCATTTCTGGTAACAGCCTGATTTAAAGCCTTGGTAGTAACCCCATAAAGCTCGGCAAGG